>DATNRE010000839.1:0-9620 GCA_036703685.1 Candidatus Obscuribacterales bacterium | reverse complement strand
CCGGACTCCACGCTAGACCTTCGGCCGTATTAGCCAATTTAGCTAAAAAATATCAATCTAAAATTCGGTTACAACGGGGCGAACAAGGCGCAAATGTTAAGAGTGTGGTCGGGTTAATGGCCATGGAAGTCAATAATGGCGATCGGGTGGTCTTAGTGGCCCAGGGGTCAGATGCGGCCGAAGCGATCGCCGAACTCACCGAAGCCATGCGTTCCGGGCTAGGGGAAGAAGGCAGTCTGCCCATTTCCGCCCCCGCCAGTGTCGCCCAAGGAGAAATCTCGAATCCTGCCCCCCGTCGGCGTTCGGACGATCCTAATGTGGTTTTAGGGGTAGCGGCATCCTCTGGGGTGGCTGTGGGTCAAACCTTCCGGGTGAGGGAACAGGAAATTGAGGTGACGGAAAAGGCCGAAAACCCCAATACAGAACGGCGGAAGTTAGAAACGGCGATCGAACAGGCCCAATTAGAGGTAGAAGCGTTACGGGCCAATGTTCATGGCCAGGGCGATCCGAGTAAATCAGCTATTTTCGCCGCCCATCAAGAATTATTAGAAGATCCCGAATTAATTGATATTGCTACCAGTACCATTGATAAGGGAAAAAGTGCCGCTTTTGCCTGGAAACAAGCTTTTACAAATAGTGCAAAGCAACTGGCACAATTACAAAATGAATTGTTATCCCAACGGGCAAATGATGTTCGAGATGTGGGGCAACGGGTGCTAAGAATTCTTACCGGAGTCACCTTAACCGGGCCGATTTATCCTGAGAATACTATTTTAATTGCTGAGGATTTAACGCCTTCGGATATGGCAACTTTGGATCGATCAAAAGTGATTGGATTTTGTACCGTTGCCGGGGGTTCGACATCTCATGTCGCAATTTTAGCCCGTTCTATGGAAATTCCGGCGATCGCGGGAACTGAACCTCAAGTCTTAGATTTACCCGACGGTACACCTGTTATCTTAGATGGCAGTAAAGGAACATTAAAATTAAATCCGACGGCGGCGGAAATGGAGCGGGTTAAAACCCAGCTAGTTGAAATTGCGAAAAAACGGCAAACTGACTTAGCTAATGCCATGAAACCCGCCATCACCACCGATGGACACCGAATGGAAATTGTTGCCAATATTGGGGGCAAATCCGAGGCAGAAACTTCGGTAGAATTGGGAGGAGAAGGAGTCGGTTTATTGCGAACAGAATTTGTATTTATGGAGCGGACATCTGCCCCCACAGAAGATGAACAAACGGAAATATATAGTAGTATTGCTCGGGTTTTAGGGAAGGATAGACCATTAATTATTCGGACATTAGATGTAGGTGGAGATAAGCCCTTACCCTATTTACCTATTCCCCATGAAGAAAACCCCTTTTTAGGAGAACGGGGAATCAGATTTGGCTTTGATCGTCCTGAACTTTTAAGAACCCAATTCCGTGCTATTTTAAGATCGGCGGAGGCGGGAATATTGCGAATTATGTTCCCGATGATCGCCCGATTAGAAGAAATTAAAATGGCAAAAGCCATGTTAGAAGAAGAACGGGAAAAGTTAAATCTTCCCCCGGTTTCTATAGGGATTATGGTAGAAGTTCCCTCGGCGGCAGTCATGGCGGAACAGTTTGCCAAGGAGGTAGATTTCTTCTCCATTGGAACAAATGATTTAACCCAATATACTTTAGCAATGGATCGGGGACATCCGAAATTAGCGCCCTATGTGGATGGGTTAAATCCGGCGGTTTTACGATTAATTGATTTAACGGTTAAAGGAGCAACTAAAGAAGGAAAATGGGTGGGAGTTTGTGGCGGCATTGCCAGCGACCCCCAAGCGATTCCCTTATTAATTGGTTTGGGGGTGAAGGAATTAAGTGTTAGTGTTCCGAGTATTCCGACAATTAAGGCACAAATCCGAGAATTAAGTTTAGTTGAATGTCAAGAATTAGCCCAAAAAGCCTTAAATGCCGAAACGGGGGCGGATGTGCGGGCACTTTAATCAGTCATCAGTTATCAGTTATCAGTTATCAGTTGTAGGGGCGGGTTCATCAAGATTTAGGGATTAACAAAGATCTAAAAAAACCCGCCCGTACCAGTTATTAGTTGTAGGGGCGGGTTCATCAAGATTTAGGTGATTAACAAAGATCTAAAAAAACCCGCCCGTACCAGTTATCGGTTATTAGTAACAATATCTAATAGAGCCCTGAAGGGCTCACTACTTAAGAAAAACGATGTTCAAAAACGCTTTTGCTTTATTACAAAAAATGGGAAAGTCTTTAATGCTTCCCGTTTCGGTGTTACCCATTGCTGGCTTATTATTAGGATTGGGTAGCGCTCGTTTAATTGAATTACAAAATCTGGCATCGGGAACAATTTCTTCCCCCAAATTTGGGTGGCTACCTGAAGGTTTGGCAACCATTATGAAGACTTCCGGGGATGCAATTTTTGGCAATTTACCGATTATTTTTGCGATTTCCGTTGCCATTGGATTTGCAGAAAATGACGGGGTTGCTGCTTTGGCGGCAACGGTGGGATTTGTGGTTTTTATCGCTTCTTTAGGGGCAGCATCTACTACTTTATTTGGCATGAATCCCGAACAATTAAAACCGGTTATGGGCATTCCTTCCCTAGATACGGGGGTGTTTGGCGGGTTAATTATGGGTTGTGTTGCCGCCTATTTATTTAACCGTTATTTCCGAATTCAACTCCCTCAATATCTGGGATTTTTTGCGGGAAAACGATTTGTTCCGATTGTGACTTCCTTTGCGGCGATCGCCATGGGAATCTTAATGAGTGTGGTCTGGCCGCCCATTGGAGCCGCGATTTCTACGGCTGCAAATGCAGCGGCATCCGGTGGCAATGTGAGTCTTACCGCCGCGATTTATGGGGTTGTAGAACGGTTATTATTACCCTTTGGATTACATCATATTTGGAATGTTCCTTTCTTTTTTCAAATCGGATCATTTCTTGATCCACTCACGAATAGAGTGGTAACTGGAGACATTAATCGCTTCTTTGCGGGTGATCCAACGGCCGGAATTTTAGGGGGAGCTTATTGGTTCAAAATGTTTGGTTTACCGGCGGCGGCGATCGCTATTTGGCGGGCGGCAAAACCGAAAAATCGAGTGTTAACAGGGGGGATTATGATCTCCGCTGCTTTCACTTCTTTCTTAACCGGAATTACCGAGCCGATTGAATTTTCATTTATGTTCGTAGCCCCACCTTTATACGCGATTCATGCGGTGATTGCGGGCTTTTGTGATTGGTTATTTGTTGCCTTGGGCGGACGCATGGGATTTACCTTTTCCCAGGGATTTATTGACTTTTTCCTGTTTAATGGATTAGGCACAAAGGCATGGTTAATTCCCGCTTTAGGGCCGTTTTTTGCTGCCTTATATTTCTGTGTGTTTTACTTTGGAATCCGACAGTTTAACTTCTCCACTCCGGGTCGAGAAGATGAGGTAGAAACCGTAACAACAATTACGCCCGGAACAGGTGTAGGAAGTCTGGCCATGGAGTTAGTTCGAGCTTTTGGCGGACGCAGTAATATTGCCACTTTAGATGCTTGTATTACTCGATTACGAATCACCGTTAATGATATTAAAAAGGTGAATAAAGCCCGACTCAAAGCATTAGGAGCATCGGGAGTTTTAGAAATGGGAAATAGTGCTCAAGCCATATTCGGCCCCCGTTCGGAAAACTTAAAAACAGATATGATGGAATATCTCAAAAATGCCGGGCCAGAGGCAGATTTTGTTGAGGAAATCACACCAGAAACTACAGAGGTTGATTCAACCGAAGCAGTTATTTCAACCCCAATTATCTCAGATTCCGAGGCAAAAAATCGGATTCAGCAGATCATGATTGCTTTGGGTGGAAAACAGAATATTCAAAGCGTTGATGCAGTGGCATTAACTCGATTACGGGTTAAAGTTATTGATAATAACCTGATTGATGAAGACGGATTAAAAGCCGCGGGTGTAGAAGGAATTTTACGTTTACCCAATGGCATATTACATCTATTAGTCGGTTTGGGTGCGGAACAATACGCAAAGAATCAGTTATCAGTGATCAGTGATCAGTCATCAGTCATCAGTCATCAGTTTAAGAGTTATCAGTTTAAGAGTCATCAGTTTAAGAGTTATCAGTTATTCACTTCTTAACTGTTAACTGTTAACTGTTAACTGATGACTGATATTAGATGGGTTTAAAATCTCTATTAAAATCGAGTTGATTGGCTTGAACTTCAGGTACAAATGCAATCAGTTCTTCTAAACCCGATTTATTAACATAAATACCCGCTCCGGTTCCATATCCCGATAAGGTTAAATCCTTAAAAGTAATTACATCATTAGTTTTATAAACAAGGTAATCTTCTCCTACAGTAAAATCACTAATAAAAGCAAAATCCGTTAAACCTCCAGTTGCGTAATAGGTGCTAGAATCAGAACTCCCTAAATAAAATCCATCTAATCCTACACCGCCAACTAAAGTATCAATTTCCCCCGCTCCTGGGTTGGCAGAATTAACATCAACTCCCGCAATAAAATCATCCCCAATATCACCGGAAACATAATCATTTCCGCCTCCACCCGATAGAATATCACCTCCTTGACCCCCAAACAAAGAATCATTATTGATTCCTCCAAATAATAAATCTGAACCTAAGTTACCAAAAAGTTGATTATTACCCGATTCTTCAATTAAAATATCATTTCCTTTCCCACCAAACAAAATATCATTGCCTAGACTGCCATAAATAATATCAGCCCCTATATTTCCATTAATCGTATCATCGCCCCCAAGACCTTGTAGGGTATCATTTCCCCCTAACCCATAAATTTCATCATTTTCAATCAATCCCGTTAGATTATCTGCTGCTTCAGTTCCTAAAATTAAAGTCATTTTTAATCAGTTATCAGTGATCAGTTATTAGTAATAAAGCAATTGTTGGTTATTGTCAACTCAAATTAATATTTATAAACTGATAACCACGATAGACGCGCCGGGGCAAGTTTCTACACTAATGGATCACTGATTTTTGAGTCGTGGCGATCGCGACAATACCCGCAACAGAAATTCCCGATTTTTCTAATTCAGAAATTGCGGATTTAACCGTGGCCCCAGTAGTATAAATATCATCTAAAATTAAAACCGAACCCCGGGGCGGGCGACGCTGGAAATCCCGACCTAAATTAAAGACATTTTGCATTTCTTTTAAACGTTGATCGGGGGAAAGTTCATGCAGTGCTTCCGTCTGTTTAATTCGTTCTAAACCGTGAGCAGATAGGGATAAACCCGTGAATTCACAAAAACTTTTTGCTAACAATTCAGCTTGATTAAACCCGCGTTTTTTCAACTTATCCGGGTGCAGGGGAATCGGCACCACGGTAACAGGGGAGATCGACCCGGGTGTGGATAGCCAAGTTTCTGCCAATCCATAGCCCAAAGGTTTAGCCAATTCGGTATGATGGTTATACTTAATAGCCGCGATCGCCCGTTTGAGAACATCTTTGTACTGTCCCCAGACCCAAAGCGGCACATCAGAGGTAAATTTAGCCCCCGGGGGAAATCGACAACGAAGTAACTGTCGCTCACAATAATCGCAAAGTTCTGTTTTTGCGGGTCTGTTACATAACGGACAGTTAGGTTTGAGAAATAAACTTAAGATCGCTTTCACAGTTAAGGTTTTGAGATAGGGAGGGGAGGTTTTGACCCAGAAAGCAGGTTTCTATCTCCTCCTATGACTATTTTCTATTGTTAAACGGATCGGATCAAATCGTAACTCAATTTATTTTAAAGTGTGGATAATTTTTACGGGCTTCACGAAATTCAACCCGAGCACCGCCATATTGTCGGGGAGTCCGCCTTTTATTTAAGTCAATTACTGCGTCAAGGTTATCCGGTTTTACCCGGTTTTGTCGTTACGGATCAGTTATTTTGGGAGTTTTTACAAACCATTGATTGGTTAGAACCCCTATTTGTTGATTTACCCGAATCATCTCTCTATTTTGACGTCAATCAACCCCGTCAATTACAAATTATTGCCCAACATCTTTGTCAACAACTGATTGAAAGTCATTTACCCCCATCTTGGAGTCAAAAAATTCAAGATAGTATTGATCGATTACAAACTCCAGCATTGATGTTTTATCCCAGTTTAAGCACATCTGGTTCCCTACAAATATCGGGACTATTTGAATCAGTTATGGGCTGGGCTGATACTCCCAGAACTTTATTCGGCTTAAAACAAGCCTACTGTGAATTTTTTCGGGCTAAAAGTTTATTATATTGGCAAAGATACAAGATCGAATTACAAGATTTACACCCTGTGGTTTTAGTTCAACCTCTCCAGTCGGCGATCGCTTCTGGTTTTGTAAAAATTAGCCCTAACTGTTGGGAAATAAGCTCTACTTGGGGTTTGGAATTTCCCCTATTGTGGGGAGAAAGCCCTGCTGATCTTTATTTAATTCAACCCGAAACGGGAATGATTCAAAAACAACAATTAGGCTCTAAAACTATTCTGTATGATTTAAAATCTTCTCCCCATCAACCTACAAAATATCCCCTTCCCCAAAAGCAATTCGGCACTCCTATTTCTCAATTTCCGATTCATGCTACCCTAATTTCTGAACCCCAACAAACTTTTTCCTTAACCCCGGAACAATTACAACAGTTAATCCAGATTATTCAACAAATTGTAGCATCTCATCCAGCAATAACTCGCTTTGATTGGCGTCTATTGAAACCCACGCTTGATCAACAGGCTCAATTCTATTTAGTCAGGGTAAAATATTCGGAAACCCGTCTGATTTCTGAACCCATGGACTCGGATTATATTCGCCATAAACCTGATTTTCAAGGACTGGCTCTAGCCTGTGGAAAAGCTCAAGGAACAGCATATATTCTTAGGGAAACAGATCCGATCCCATCCCAACTCCCAGAGAATACTGTGTTAGTGGTTTCGGCGATTAATTGGGATTATTTACCCTTATTAAAACAGAGTGTTGCTATTGTTGCTGAACAGGGAGGAATGACCAGTCACGGTGCAATTGTCGCCAGAGAAATAGGTCTACCTGCGGTTTGTGGGATCGCGAATGCAACCAGAAAAATAAAAACGGGTGAATCTATTTTTGTTGATGGTAATTATGGGAAAGTTTATATTATTAAACAGGAATATCCCATTAATAAAATATTATCAGAACCGAGTTTTCAGACCCCAAAATCTATCCCAATTCCCTCAAATACCAACTCTACAGCCCTGATGGTTAATATGAGTCAATTGAGTTCGATCAAGCGACTCAATTCTTTACCAATTGATGGCGTAGGTTTACTCCGTTCAGAATTAATGGCTGTGGAAATATTAGAATGCTCTGAAGATCTGGCTATAAATCCCTGGATTTCCCAGGAAATAGGGAGCAAATTCTATAATTTTAATGACTGGATTTCCCCAGAAAAATCATCAATATTTGTTCAAAAAATGGCGAGAAAATTTCATCGGATCGCTACAACTTTATATCCTAGACCTGTTTATTATAGAGCATTAGATCTACGAGAAGTAGGGGAATCTGTCTCGGGATTAACTCATTTTTATCCTCCCTCCCTTGGTAAGCAGGGTAGGAGGGATCAGAAGTTATCGGGGATGGAGAGAGGAAATTTTCTAGCTTCAGAATCTCCATCTTTGGAACGTTTGGCTTTATTTGATTTAGAACTTAAAGTTTTATTAGAATTATATGAATCCGGGGATAGAAATATCCATTTGATTTTACCCTTTATTCGCTCTGTGGAGGAGTTTTTAATTTATAAACATCGAATTGAAGTATCGGAATTAACCCATTATCCGGGGTTTCAAGTTTGGATCATGGCGGAAGTTCCTTCGGTTTTATTTTTATTACCTGATTATGTTAAAGCCGGGGTGCAAGGGATTTCAATTGGAACCAATGATTTGACTCAATTATTGTTTGGAGTTGATCGAAATCAAATGCAGGTATTCCCGGGATTATATGAAAATCATCCTGTCTTGAAAAAAGCGATAAAACAGTTAATTGAAATGGCAAAAACCGCTAATATTCCTTGTTCAATTTGTGGGGATGCTCCCGCTTTATATCCTGAATTAATCGAAGATTTAGTCCGATGGGGAATTACATCTATTTCTGTTAATTTAGATGCCGTTGAATCTACATATATGGCGATCGCTAGAGCCGAAAAACAAATTATTTCCCAAACTCTAGCGAGCGAAGACGCGCTGCTGACGCCAAGCTAAGGCCAACCCAGTACAGGAATTTCAATATTTTGATCTTAATATTGAGTTCTTTGGAAGGCTTCTTCTGGGGAAATATTTCCGTAAATCACCGATAAAATTCCGGGTAAATAGTCATCCATGGTGGTGACACTGGTATAAATTAAATGTTTAATCAATGCTGGGTTTAGAGCCGCATCTTCCGCATCTAAACTGGTTTTATATCGAAGTTCACCATCTTGGAAATTCATTTCAAAATTTCCCACCACTGTCCCATAATTAAGCAGGGTAATAAATGTCGCCATATTGTAGCGTTTATAGTCAGGAACTTTCACCGGACAAACGGAATAAACCGCAATTTGGCGTTCTTCTTCCCTAACAATGGTATAACAATCAAATCGGCCGTTTTTGCCCTCTACACCCAATGCCAAGACTCGCCGATGTTCAATTTCTCTATAAACCCAACCATCTAGGGTCATAAAGTCAATGAGAACATCAAACACAGCCCGATCCGATGGGTATTCTTGAGAAAGTAATTCCGGGTTTTGTTCTGACACAGTAAACATCCTTAATTTTCCTATATCTACAACGTTCTTTGAATAGTGGCTTCAACAATTACGCTCGATGGGAGTTATCAGGCGTTGGCATATTATACGCAATTTTATTTGCTTTGGCACTCCGGTAAACAATATTAGTTAATTCATAATAAATGGGGGGATATAAGGAGTAAAGTTGACCATAATAAAAGCGATTTCGATATCGGTTATAATCTTGAATTTTTTTTCTAATTCCCGATCCTAAACGAGAAGTTTTTTCAAAGGTTTTATCACTCTGTTCAATTGTCCATTTAATTTCCTCACCCTCAACCCCGCGACTAATCAGATCAAAACACTGTTCAATCACTTGACGAATTCTTTCCCTATCTTTAGATTGAAATTCTAGTCCCTCTTGCTCAGAATCTCTGGGTAATAACTGCAACCGATAGCATCCATCGGGATTAGCATGGGGATACCAACCGAGTTTTAAGGTATAACCCTTTTGATTAATAATCCAGTCTGTTTCCTTAAACTCAATAGATTGGAGTACGAGCAAGTTTTCATGATAAAACTGCTGATTGAGAATACGACCATCCTGAATCAATGGATCTTCATCCCCAAAACAATTATGAGTAATTGCCCAACCACTGGGAATATTCAGACGAACAAGGTTTGATTGCATAAATTAGGATTGACTGGCTCAATAATCAAGGAAACTCAGCTATCTAGTGTGCGATCAGCAGCAATTGATCTGGCTTTCTGACCACTTCTGACGAATTATAATGCAACTTACAACCAATATCATGTTTTTTTGTGCACCGCAAGGCAAATATCCCCGTTACCCCTTCCGGATCGAAGGGTG
>DATNRE010000838.1:0-4800 GCA_036703685.1 Candidatus Obscuribacterales bacterium | reverse complement strand
CTGAAGATTGCCCTATTTATATTAATAGAAAGTTGAGTTACATTGAAGGTGAAATGCGCTTTCAACTGCCTGAACACTCTCCTAGGACTTTTGCACCATGCCTGAAATGACCATCAAAGACCTAGAACGGATCGAGTCCATCTTCTCTGAAGCGGGCTTAGACTATCAAATTGAACTAGAACGGGGTAATATTACCATTATGGGGCCATCAGATATCATCGCCAGCGAAGTCTCCTTAGAATTTGCTCGTCAACTCAGTAACTGGGTAAAACCTCGGGGTTTGGGTCGTGTTTTTGACTCCGCCGGGGGGTTTATTTTGCCCAATAGTGATCTAAAAGCACCAGATGTGACTTTTGTTTTGCGCGATCGCCTGCCCAGAAGTGTCAGATATTTTGCAACTCTAGTTCCCGATTTAGTGGTTGAAGTGAAATCTCAAAGCGATCGCCTAAAAAAACTACGAGATAAAATTCAAGTTTATATTGAACAGGGGGTTAAAGTTGCAATTCTGATTGACCCCGATACCTGTCAACTGGAAGTTTACCGACCAAATCAGCCGATCATGATATTAGGAAATGGTGATATTTTAACCGTTAGCGAACTACTGCCGGGATGGGAATTAATAGTTGCAGAAATCTGGCCTGTGGTATTTGATGAAGATGAATAATTGGATTTCATATACTAAAAAAAGTAAATCTCTCCTAACCAAAAGCTACACGCTAGTTAAGACCTAGAAAAGCCCCGGTAGCGTGTAACTTTTGAATCTGGTTTTAAAACACAGCTAAGAGCTCGTTTTTTTGCTAGTCGTTGAGGACTTTTTGGTTGTAGTTTTAGTGGTTTTAGCAGTAGTTTTCGAGGCTGTTTTAGTCGTTTTAGACTTACTTCGAGAACTCGAACCCGAATCCGCTTTTGCCGCCAATAATTCCAACGCTTGGGCTAAGGTAAACGCTTCTACCGCCGTATCCTTGGGTAAGGAGGCATTGATTTTTCCATGTTTAACATAGGGCCCATAACGGCCATCATAAACATTCACCGGTTCATCATCGGCCGGATGGGTTCCTAACTCCCGTAAAGGCGGAACTTCTTTTTTACCCCGTCCCCCTCGACCACTGGTTTTCGGTTGGGCCAACAGTTCTAAGGCCCGTTCTAAACTAATGGTTAAAATATCATCCGGGGCTTTCACCGACCGATAATCCTTACCCTCTTTCCCCTGGTCATGAACCACATAAGGCCCAAACGGCCCCACAGCGGCTTTAATCTTGGCTTCGGTTTCAGGATGGGTTCCCAACAGTCGGGGTAGGGCTAATAACCCCAGGGCCATGTCCAGGGTGACGTTTTCTTTCTCCACACCTTTAGGAATAGATACCCGTTTCGGTTTTTTACTATCTTCAGCCTCTAACCCCAACTGCACATAGGGGCCATAGGGGCCGATTAAGATATAGATAGTTTCCCCCGTTTCGGGATGAACCCCCAATTTTTCTGGCCCTTCGGTTTTTTGTCCCACCAATTCCCGAATCACCTCCGGGGTTAAATCCGCCGGAGTCAAATCCTGGGGAATGGAAGCGGTAATCATCTCCTCTCCCGTTCCCGCCTCAATATAGGGGCCAAACTTACCGATACAGACGCGATATTGAATCGGATCATCCTCATCCCCCAACTGTTCTAACTCAATCGTTCGGGCGACTTTGGTATCAATTTTACTTTCTTGATCCTTAACCTGATGTTCCAGTCCCGCCTCACCTAAATAGAATTTTTCCAAATAGGGTAGCCAAGGAGCCTCTCCGGTGGCAATATCATCGAGGGTGTCCTCCATGCGGGCAGTAAATCGCAAATCGACCAAATCCGGGAAGTAGGTTTCCAAGAGGTTAGTAACAGCAAAAGCCGTAAAAGTGGGAATCAGGGCGTTATTTTTTAACTGAACATACCCCCGATCAATAATGGTTCCAATCACACTAGCGTAGGTACTCGGCCGACCGATCCCTTCACTTTCTAGGGTTTTGACTAAGGACGCTTCCGTAAACCGGGCTGGGGGTTGGGTTTCATGTCCCACCACATCTAACTTTTTGCAGTCGGGATGGTCACCTACTTTCAGAGGAGGTAATAAGACCTCTTGGTCTTCCAAGGCTGCTTCTGGGTCGTCGGAACCCTCCACATAGGCCCGCAGGAACCCCGGAAAATCAATCCGTTTTCCCGTACTGCGGAATCCGGCATCCTCAACCTTTAACTCAACGGTAATATTAGTTTGGCGGGAGTCGGCCATCTGGGAAGCCACCGTACGCTTCCAAATTAGATCATAGAGGTTGAGTTCCGCCCCACTCAGGGCCGTTTCTTGGGGAGTACGGAAAGAACTTCCCGCCGGACGGATGGCTTCGTGGGCTTCCTGCGCTCCTTTGGATTTAGTCGTATATTGTCGGGGTTTGGGACTGAGGTAATTTTTCCCATATTTTTGTTCCACACATTCCCGGGCAGCGGTAATCGCCTGCTCCGATAAATGTACGGAATCCGTTCTCATATAGGTAATATAACCCCGCTCATACAAACTCTGGGCCGTTTGCATGGTTTGACGGGCACTTAACCGGAGTTTGCGGTTGGATTCCTGTTGCAAGGTGGAGGTGGTAAACGGAGGCGAGGGTTTACGGGTAACGGCTTTTTCCTCCAAGTTGGCAACTGTCCAGGGTTTACCGGATAATCTTTGTTTTAAAGCGTCCGAAGCGGCTTCATCTAGCAAAACTACCTGGCGGCCGGCGGCAATTTTTCCCGTACTTTCATCAAAATCGCTCCCGGTTGCGACTTTTACCCCGGCCAGACTCACCAGTTTAGAATCAAATCGACTTTGGGTATGTTCCAGCAGGGCTTTTAAATCCCAATATCCCCCAGACCGGAAAGCTCGACGCTCCCGTTCTCGGCTGACCAGTAAACGCACGGCCACGGACTGCACCCGTCCGGCGGATAATCCCTTAGCAATTTTTTTCCACAACAGGGGGGAAAGGGTATAACCATAGAGGCGGTCGAGGATGCGGCGGGTTTCCTGAGCATGAACCAGTTCTTCATCAACGGTGCGACAATTTTTTAGGGCTTCACGAATTGCCTCTTGAGTAATTTCGTGAAACACCATCCGTTTAATGGGGACTTTCGGTTTCAGAATTTGGAGTAGATGCCAACTAATACTCTCTCCCTCGCGGTCTTCGTCAGTAGCGAGCACGAGTTCGTCCGCTTCTTTGAGGGCGGCTTTGAGTTCTTTAACAATTTTTTGCTTATCTTTGGGGATAACGTAAATGGGTTCAAAGTTCCCTGCCACATTCACCCCCAGTTTGGCCCACGTTTCTCCCTTATATTCTTCGGGGATTTCCTCAGCAGAGGGTGGAAGGTCACGGACATGACCCATTGAGGCTTCTACCCGATAACTCGATGGTAAGAAGTTGCGAATGGTACGGGCTTTGGTTGGAGATTCAACGATGACTAAAGTTGACATAGCACCTTCTCAGGTTACAGCAAACACCGGACTTGGGGAATGAAGAAAAGCGTTGGGAATTGCTTTTGTTGACAATATTAGCACTACATGAAACCCCCAAAACTTTTCACAAACCCTGAAAGGGTTGGGTGAGGGGATCTCCACACACTCAGGATATGATTAAATTTTAGATGCCCAACTGAAGACCGTTGAAGCGGAATCTAACGATAGCAAAAATTTCTAGTCAATCCATCACCTAAATAACTATGAGTAATCACCTTCTTGTCATTCAGGATTCAGAATTTGACTCTGAAGTTCTCCAAGCAGAATCACCGGTTTTGGTCTATTTTTGGGCGGGTTGGTGTGGCCCTTGTCGGCTTGTGTCTCCTTCTATGGAAGCGATCGCCACAACCTATAGCGATCGCTTAAAAGTGGTAAAAATGGAGATCGATCTTAATCCGATCACCGTAAAATCCTATAAAGTAGAAGGAGTTCCCGCTTTAAAATTATTTAAAGCCGGGGAAGTTGTCCAGTCCCATGAAGGAGCCATTCCTAAATCTAAATTAATCGATTGGCTAGAAACTGGTTTATCTGCATAGGAAAAGTTGCTTTTTAAATAGAAACTTTCAAGACCACTATACACTCCCCTAAATTGGGTCTGAAGCCCTGCTATGAGGGTGGTACAGGCTCCAGATCTAATTTTTAGGGTTGAAAAACAAAAATAGGTAGACTAAGCCCTGATAAAAAATTATTGCCACTGTCATTCTTCATGGAGCGATCGCGCCATGAAGAATCTTGCCATCAGTATGCAATTTATTTTATTTTACCGCTTACCCTTAATCAGTGAATCGCTTTTCTCCTATCATTTCAAAATCTGGAAAGCCATCACTTTGACCCCTAAATTCATCTTTTAAATTTTAGCGATAAAAATATTGATAGAGCAATCCGCGCCAAGGTTGTAACATTTCAATACTGATATGCAACAACCAGAAGTATTACCTCTATTCCCTATTACCTCTATTCCCTATTACCCATTACCCATTACCCATTACCCATTACCTATTCCCTATTCCCTGTTCCCTTCTCATTAATTTAGTATTCAAAACCGTTGTTTTATCCTATAATAACTGGGAATGAATAA
Organism: Candidatus Obscuribacterales bacterium; assembly: GCA_036703685.1. Taxonomy (GTDB): domain Bacteria; phylum Cyanobacteriota; class Cyanobacteriia; order Cyanobacteriales; family Microcoleaceae; genus Planktothrix. The sequence goes on along the minus strand of DATNRE010000838.1, from coordinate 211 downwards.
AAATCCTAGGTAAAACTTAGGGGCTTTAGACCCTTTTTTTTCTAATTCATTATGAAATTTGCTAACCGTTTAGACCTATTACGCTCTAATGTTTTTGCTGATATGGATCGAGCCAAATCCAAAGCGATATTGGCAGGACAAGATTTAATTGATTTATCCTTGGGTTCCTCCGATTTACCCGTAGCCGATCATATTATCACCGAAATTCAGG
>DATNRE010000837.1:0-5237 GCA_036703685.1 Candidatus Obscuribacterales bacterium | reverse complement strand
CATTATTCTCAATATTTGTACCAAAACTAAGGGCGTAACTAAATTATTTCGGGATAGTCCTGAAGCATCAAATAGTTGATAACCCTTGGGATCAATTCCTAATTGATTTAAAATTAATTTGATTTCTTTAAGTCCTGATTCCACACTATCAACCCGGGAATTTTGTGCCCCTAATGTTCTTAATAGAGATTCGGCAAAAACATTATTACTTTCTAGGTTAGTGGTTTTAATTAATTCTGATAAAGGGGGAGATTCTACAAAGGCTAATTCTTCCTGGGGATGGGAAAAATTAGAAGCAATTGAGGTTTCTAATACTTTGATTCCAGAATCAATTAAAATTTTCTGGAATTGTTGGATAAAATTATTGGTTGGTTCGATAACAGCCGCATAAACCTGTTCTGGTTCTCCATTAACTCTTAATTGTCCCGAAATTCTAATAATTGGTTGGCTGAAATCTCGCCCAATTCTCAGAAATTCCGGTTCATTTTCTTTGACGGTTTTAGTTTGATTTTCGATTGTCCATCCCGTTGATTGTTCCGGTCGTACCCAGGTGACTTTTAGCGGCTGTCCGACAGCTTGAGGAGCTAGTTTTAAATCTAGGGAATTTTGATTTAAAATTAAACTATTAATGGGGGCACCATAACCCGCTTGTACGTCTTCCCATTGCCAAGTCGGATGAATGGGTGAACCCGTAAAATAACCCTCTACAGCGATTAATTGATTAATCTGATTAATTCCCCGTTTTTTTAACTGTTGGGCTAAATCTTTGAGTTGAGTTTCTGTTAAAGTTGGGTCGCCTCTCCCGACTATATAAATATTGCCTTGAGCATCGCCATAAACGGAAGTTTTAATTCTAAAATTTGCTCCTAATTTTTCTAGGGCGGCGGCGGTTGTTAATAGTTTGGCCGTGGAAGCGGGAATAAAATAATGTTGACTATCTCGATTATAAAGGGTTATATTTTGACTGAGAGTTTCGATTAAAATTCCCCACCGAGACTGTTGAAATTGAGGACGATTTGCGATCGCATTAATCGCCGGTTCTAATTCCGCAGGACAAATTTTTGTAGCGGGTGAATTCGTTTGAGCCCAAACGGGTTGAGATAAACTTAATAGAGAGATTAAACCACCGAATAAAACTTTTTTCATGATCATTTACACTTTTTTATAGGTTCCCAGAAACCGGGTTTCTAATAAACTGAGCAATTTGCAAACTCCCTCCCGGTTTTCCCATGCGCTGTTCTCCATTATTTAAACATAATTTTAAATAGTCGGTATTTTGTAAAGTTTGATTGACTTTTTGGGCGGCTTGTTTTAAAATAGTACCATCTGCGGGTTTGGTTCCGATCAGTTGAATTGATAATCCTAATAATCTTAATTGTGCCTCGGCAAATCGATAGGTAAATGCTGGGCCATGACCCGGAATTGTAATCACGGGTTTTCCCAAACCTACAGCTTGTTCGTTGGCCGTCCCCGCCATACCAATGACTAAATTAGCCCGATTTAAAATATCGGCAAAACTGTCGGAATAACAAATAACTTCTAAACCATTTTTATTAGTTAATCTGCCCCTTTCATGTTGCCAATTTAAAGATAGTGCAATTTCATCTAATTCCGCCATTAAACTCGCCACCGCAGCTACTATAAATTGAATTTTTCGAGAACTAATTTGATTAATCATCTCAACTAATTTTAACAGCAAGATTAAATTATTTCTAGCTTCTTGAAGGCGAGAACCTGGAAGGATAGCAATCATTAGAGATTCCGAATCAAGGTTTAAATTAACTCCTTTTGGGGTAAGATTATCCATCATGGGAGTCCCGACGAATTGAGCTTTTTTAATTCCTTGTTTTTGTAGATCTTCTGCGGTAAACTGATCCCGGGTAAACACAGCCAAACAGCGAGGAGACTTGAGCAAAAAAGGCAAAATCAACCCTAAATTTAGTTTACCTTCATAATAACTGGAATAGGCAGATAGAAAAATAATATAAGGTTTTTTTGTGAAATAGGCGATCGCAGCTACCACAATATCTCCCGTTACCATTAAAATATCATAATCCCTAGCCCGTTGCCCAATAATTTGTAATTGTTTGCCTAATAAACCCATTAAACCCGAGGCAATATCCTGAAAAAAAACCCAAGGATTCATATATAAAAATCCCCCCGAGGGTAAGGTTCGAGTTGGAGTCAAAATCGGCACACCTAACCCCTGATAAATATTGCCCTCTCCCACAATAGGAATAGCGGCCATTTCAACCGTTGCATCTAAGGATAATAACGCCTTAATAATCTCCCCATTACAGGTATCCTCACCATGACCATTACTTAAAAATAAAATTCGTCGATTCTTCATGAAATTATGCTATAGTTACTTAAAAATATGAGTCATTTTAAGACCTAATTAATCTAATGATCAATTTTTGATCAAATTGTATGTAGAATAAAAACTGATAATTTTACCTAGCATAGCCCCAACCGTGAAATTTTTTGTCTATCATACTCCTGAACTAGCCCCTGCGAATGTTCTGCCCGACTGTGCCATCGTCGTCGATGTGTTACGCGCCACCACCACCATCGCCACCGCTTTAAACGCCGGAGCCGAAGCTGTGCAGGTGTTCAGCGACATTGAGTCATTGATGCAAACTAGCGATAAATGGCCCGCCGATAAACGTATCCGGGTTGGTGAGCGGGGTGGGGCCAAGGTCGAAGGGTTTGATTTAGGCAATTCTCCCCTGAGTTGTACCCCGGAATTCGTCACCGACAAACGACTTTTTATGACCACCACCAACGGAACCCGCAGTTTAGAACGGGTACAAGCCGCCCCGGTGGTCTTGACGGCCGCTTTTATTAATCGGCGGGCTGTTGTAGACTATTTACTCGCCGAAAACCCGGAAACCGTTTGGGTATTGGGTTCCGGTTGGGAAGGTAGTTTTTCCCTCGAAGATACCGCCTGTGCGGGAGCAGTCGCCCAAAATTTACTCAATGAAATAGGTCATCCCATAGATGATTGTGCGGGAAATGATGAGGTTTTCGCGGCTATTGCCCTTTATTCCCAATGGCAAAACAAGCTGTTTGAACTGTTAAATCATGCCAGTCATGGTCAACGGTTATTACGTTTGGCCTGTTATGAAGACTTGCAGTATTGCGCTCAAACGGATATTTTAGATGTATTACCCATGCAGAAAGAACCCGGAGTTTTAGTTAAGTCAGACATCAAAAAATAAAACCGATAATTTTGGATAAAAGATGTTACAACTTAGCTAAATAGTCTGAATTAATCATTATCTTGATTACCGTAGTTGAATCAACCCTTTTACCCCCATTCCGACTCTGTAACTTCCCCATTTTTATCGATGGGGGAAATTTTTTATCGCAGCCCCGTTGCACTTCAAAACTTTTATTTAATGTTATCTACCTATTTACAAGTCCTGAGCGATTCTCAGCCCCCTTTACCGACTTTAGATGATTTTGCTCAACGGATTAATCAAGAACACAAACAGTGTTTAGATGCCCCACAAACCTCCTTAATTCATGCTAGGAATGCGGGAGAATGGTTACTGCACGTTCAAGGGCAATTGTCCCCGGAACATTGGCAAGTTTGGTTTCAAGAACATTTTACCTTTTCCCAACAAACTGCCACCATGTATATGCAAATTGCTAGGAAAATGCCCGGGGTAAATCCAGGTATTTTTTCTTTGGCTATGTATTCTAAATCTGAACCGACAAAAACCCTAGTTATTCCAATTTTACCCTATTCTCAAGCTAAAAATTTAACGGATGAAGTTGTAAATAGTTCTGAAAAATCTCCTCAAGTTCTATCTTTAGAACCTGAATTGCCCTTATTAAATACCCAGACGCGCCGTGGCTCGTCTCTACCAGAATCGGAGATAATTTTAAGTGAATTAACCCCGGCTATTCCAGAACAATTAGAAGTCTTAGAATCTCCTGTTACTCGCATTCAAATTAATCCCACGGAATCCAGTATTGATGTTGAATTTACGGCGATTAATCCTCCCGAAACTCCACCCGTTGACCCGCCAAAACCCCCTAAAAAATCCGCAGAAATTATTAAATTAATGATTCCTGGGGTTGTTGTTCCGAAAGCTCGTCCTAGAGTGACTCGGAATGGAACCTATTTACCGCCCCGTTATCGGGCTTGGCGAAATCATGCGGAAGTAGAAATCTATCGGCAAATTTCAGAACAAAATATTACCCATAAATTCCCCCTACGCAAAGCAGCAATTGTGATTAAATTATTCGGAAATCATCGCACCAATTCCGATATTGATAATTTAGCAGGGGCCTGTTTGGATGCTTTAACCTTAAATGGTGCGGGGGTGTTAATTGATGACCGTTTAAGTTGTTTACCCCAGTTAACTGTTGAATTTGATCCCGATGCTAAAAAAACTGGGGTTAGTATTGAAATCGAACCCTTATCAGAAAAATGGGTTTAAAACCCAGTCGTTCTACGACGGCTTTTTATTCTATTTTAGAGTATACTAAAGAAGTGCTCGTAAGCAACAAAAACAATGAAAGCCAGGTATCGGTACAGAATCTACCCAACTAACCAACAACAGAGGCTGATGTCTCAATTGTTTGGTTGTTGTCGTGTAGTTTTTAACGATGCTTTAGCTTACTGTCAAGATCAATACCGTGCGGGTAACAAAAAACCTTCTAGCAGTGAACTATCTAAAAGACTGACAGAACTCAAGAAAACCGAAGAAAAAGAATGGTTAACAGAAGTTTCCTCTGTTCCCTTGCAACAGTCTTTGAGAGATTTGGAGCAGGCTTATTCCAACTTTTTTAAATCCTCCAAAGGCCAAAGAAAAGGCAAAAAAGTTAAACCGCCTAGATTGAAGAAACGTAAATCCAAACAATCAGCTAGATTTACTGATAACAGTTTTAAACTCTATCCTAATTCTAATTACATTTGCCTGGCTAAAATAGGTGATATCAAAGTAATCTGGAGTAGAGAATTACCCGCAATTCCTTCTAGTGTTACCCTAGTCAAAGATAGTGCTGATAGATATTTTGTCAGCTTTGTAGTTGAGTTTAATCCCAAACAATTACCCAAGAATGGACAAAGTGTTGGAATTGATTTAGGCATCACTGATTTTGCTACATTAAGCAACGGTGAAAAAATTAAATCTCCCAAACCTTTAAAGAAACAATTAAAGCGTTTAAGAAAATTACAGCGTAATTTGTCAAGAAAACAGAAGGGTAGTAAGAGAAGGGAAGTT
>DATNRE010000836.1:0-5898 GCA_036703685.1 Candidatus Obscuribacterales bacterium | reverse complement strand
CGTTCATAAACGGCTTCAAGTTGGTGGGGGAGGGGACGAACGCCACTTAAACTAACATCAAAGTGAGGGTCAAAGGCAAAAGCGGTTTTGATGCGATTCGATTCAATGAACAGGGAGAAGGCTTTGGCATCAACGGTTTGAGCAGAGGGGCTTTGCTGTTGGCTGAGGTGGTTTTCTATTTCGGAGACGGTGAGAATGGCTTCTCGGAGTTCTCCGTTGGTGGTGCGGACTTGCAAGAGGACGGTATCGTCTATCAGGTCAGCCGTTTCAACGGTAACAAGTCCGGTAAATTGTGTTGGGATTAAAATGCGTTTACCGACAATTTCATCAATCATGATTAAAATGTGATGTTGAAATCTGCACCCGTTGTTGCGCTTCAGCGCATCTTCTCTATATTAATTCAACACCATCTATCCTTTAAATTTAATAATAAAAAAGTGCGCTTAAGCGCAACAACGGGGTTATTTGAAGCGTTGCAAGGGAACCGTATTGGGGTCAAGAATTTTGGGACTAAGGCTACCAAATTTAATCGCTAAAGACATTTTATCTTTATTTGAGAAAACGTGGCTAACTTCTCCAATTCCAAAGGTACGATGAAAGACCTTATCCCCCACTTTCCAATCCTTAACATCGGATTCTAACTTAACATTTTGTGCTGGTTTTTTCGTCTCTGTCGGTGATTTTGACTCTTTTTTAGTTGCCTTAGTTTTAGGGGTTTTGGGTTGAGTTGGATGAGTATACCCATGAATTAATCCTTCGGGTAATTCCTGTAAAAACATCGAGGGAATACAGGATTCTAAAGTCCCCCATAAGCGCCGTTGACAAGCATGGGTTAAAAATAATTGTTCCTGGGCGCGAGTAATTCCCACATAACATAAACGTCGTTCTTCTTCTATCGATAAGGGGTCATTTAAACTGCGATAATTGGGAAAAAGTCCCTGTTCTAAACCCACTAAAAAGACAATCGGAAATTCTAATCCTTTTGCCGCATGAAGGGTTAATAAGGAAACCGCTTGTTGTCCTTCTTTTAAGTTATCTAAATCGGATGCTAAGGAAGCACTGGCTAAAAATCCGCCCAGGGTATTATCCTCATATTCCTCTTGAAATTGGGAGACGGCATTGGTCAATTCCTTAATATTTTCTAAGCGGTTTTCGGCTTCATCTGTCCCTTCATTTTTTAGGTCTTGAATATAACCCGCATCGAGTAAAACTCCTTCTAAAATTTGCAAGGCGGAATGGTCTTCTAGGCGTTCTTGCCAAGTTTTAATCGTTTGGGCAAATTGATTCACGGATTTGGCTGAACGTCCGGCGATAGTATTAACAGAATCTTCATCACTAATCACTTCCCAAAGGGGAATTCCTAACTGTTGAGAGGCATTCATTAACCCATCAATGGTGGTTTTACCAATACCTCGACGGGGAACATTAATAATTCTGAGTAAACTAATACTATCGGCGGGGTTGGCAATAACTCGTAAATAAGAGATGGAATCCTTGATTTCTTTGCGGTCATAGAACCTTAATCCCCCAACCACGGTATAGGGAATATTATTTCTTAATAAGACATCTTCTAGGGCGCGGGATTGGGCGTTGGTGCGATATAAAATGGCGAATGCCCCGTAATCTAACTCGGGATTTTTTTTACTAATTCCTTGAATTTGTGATAGAATAAAGTTAGCTTCATCTACTTCATCATCTGCCCGATAACAGTAAATCGGTAGCCCTTCTCCTCGGGTGGGACGGAGTATTTTATCAATCCGTTCGGTATTTTGTTGAATCAGATGATTAGCAACTTGTAAAATATTTTCCCGGGAGCGATAATTTTCCTCCAATTTAATCATGGTGCGGGTATCGTCATCGGGGAGGCGATCGCCAAAATCCTGTTGAAATTCTAATAATATTTTATAGTCCGCCATCCGAAAGGAATAAATTGATTGATCCACATCTCCCACGACAAAAATAGAGCGATTTTGCCAATTTTTAATGGTTCTCGGGTTTTCGCCATTGGTAACTAATAACCGAATTAGGTTATATTGGGTGCGGTTCGTATCTTGATATTCGTCTACTAAAATATGACAAAACTTTTGATGCCAATAGGCTAATACCTGTTCATTTTGACTGAGTAAATCAACGGTTATTCTAATTAAATCATCAAAATCTAAGGCATTATTTGAAGCTAATTGAGATTGATAGGAACTATAAACCTCTGAAACGACGCGCCCATAATAATCGGGATTTTCCCTAGCATATTGTTGAGGCGAAAATCCGAGGTTTTTAGCATTACTAATCGAATATCTAATTTTTTTAGGCTCAAATTTCTTATCGTCTAAATTCATATCTTTGAGAACGATATGCTTGACTAACTTTTGAGCATCATCTTCATCAAAAATCGAAAAATTCTTATCCCACTTTCGGCCACTTTCGTCTTGATATTTATTAATATCATATCTCAAAATTCGAGCGCACAAACTATGGAAGGTTCCCATCCAGAGATGTTTGCTAATACTGCGATAAACCTTGGATTTTAAGCGGGTTTGTTCATCGGCGGCTAAAGCGGATAGGGGTTTGCCAAATTCCAGTTCTGCCTGTTGTTGAGCAAAAATCAACTCCACCCGTTCTTTAATTTCCTTAGCGGCTTTATTCGTAAAAGTCACCGCCAAAATATTCTCAGGATGAACCCGATGGCTGCGAATTAAATTAGCGATGCGATAGGTTAAAGCCCGTGTTTTACCCGAACCCGCTCCCGCCACCACCAGCATCGGCCCACAAAAATGTTCCACCGCTTGACGTTGGCAGGTGTTGAGATGGCTAAGGAAATCAATGGTTTGAGTCATGGCTACAGAAAACACAGGAATCTAATTAATTCTATCCTATCTATAGCCGGGAATCGGGAATACCATAACTAGAATTACTTAAGATTTTTGAATTCTGTTATAGGTGTCCTGAACAACATCAAGTAAGGTTAACACTTGTTGCCATCCGGGATCTCCAGTCCCATTATTACTTTGATGTTCTGCGGTTAAACGGTCTTTTAAATGCTTAAATAAATCATTAACCGATAAAACAATTTCCCTAGAAGCATCTTCTTTATTGTCTCCATCATCGCCCGCATCGTCGTCATCATCTTCAGAATCCGCTGAATCTTCGTGAATATCTTGGGCGGTTTCTGCTAAGGTTAAAGCCCGTTGAGCAATATTTTCAGGGAGTTTAGGACGTTCTCCTAAAGCAATTCGAGACAATTCTAGCAAGAGTTGACGGACTTGTTCAATCCATTGGGCTTGCTGAGATTGCCAACCGGTCTTGGCTGATTTTTGTAGAATATCTTGGGCTTTTTGAGCTAAAGGTAAGGATTTAGTGGAAACACTGTCGGGCAATTTAGGAGTATCTGCTAAAGAAGCGCGTGCTACTTCAATTAAGAAGTCATGGACTTGCTTGACCCACTCAAGATCGGATAATTGGGAACTGACTCTAGGCATATTTTAAACTCTTTGATTTTTTACTCATAAATGTGGAACATCAACACACAGTCCGCCATTACTCTCCGCAGGTCGCACTTCGTCTATGGTGGGGAATTTTGGGCAGATCAGTTCAAACAAATGTTTTCAGGGTTAGATTTTTTTCAATCCCTAACATTGATCTAAAACCCAGTTTATCAAAAAACCGGGTTTAAAAGTTTTACTCCCTCTTTAGGACAGCTTTTTATTTACTTCTCTGTCAGGTTCCACACCCCTTCCCAGGTTTCGTCGGGGGGTTGGGTGGTTTCATACAGAATACAGCGATCAACGTGCAGTTTAGCCGCCTTATTTTTCGGATCGATTTCTAAAACAGCCAGAAATTCCCGTTTGGCAGTCCTCAAAGATTCTTTGGCTTTTGCTGCAAATTTGCGTTTGGCTAAATCCACCATTTTCCGAAGTTTGGGTAGGGGCATTTCTGCGGCTTCGTCTTCTAACATTTTTTGGGTATTGACATCGGTGGTAAATTGTTTGAGTTTAACGATCAGTAATTTTTTAGTTTCCCGAGGAGTAAATCCTTTGACTTTTTCCGGTAAAATAGCTAGGGCTTCCTCCGTAGGCATCTGTTTAAATTCTTCTAGGGCTAACCGCTTGATGATGTTTTCATCTAACATTTCGGTGAGTTTCTCCAGAGAATTCCTTAATAACATTTGTCCTAATAAATCCTTATCATCGTAGGAGAGTTTTTTCATTTGAACTTCGGAGAGTTCTTCGAGTTCTTCTAATAAGGGGACTATTTCTTCGGCGGTTAATTTTTCCGTGGCGGGTTTGAGGTAGTATTCCCGTCCGAGGTGATAGTGGTCGATGATCCCCTGTTGTTTTTCGGAAATCGGTCGGACTAATTTGCCCTCCCGAATACCGACGAGTTCATAAATTCTTACGGGTTGGCTTTTGCCTTTAACGGTGATGAAATCGAGTTCTCGGACAATTACCTTGTCGGCATAATGGATATAGGTATTCTCACTAATTACGATATCCGTGCCATATTGTTTACTGGTTCCTTCTAAACGGGAGGCGAGGTTAACCCCATCCCCAATGGAGGTTAATTCCATCCGTTTACTTGACCCAATATTCCCCGATACCACTTCATCGGAATGGAGACCCATACCAATACCAATGGGCATTAACCCCTCGGCGACCCGACCTTCATTGTATTCGGCCAAACGGTAGCGCATTTCCACGGCCGCTTGCATGGCCATCCAGGGATGATCCACCAGGGGGGCCGGAGACCCAAACACGGCCATCAGCGCATCTCCGATATATTTATCCAGGGTTCCTTTATAGCTCAATACGGTATCCACCATTTCCTCAAAATAGGAGTTAAGCATGGTGACCACTTCTTCGGCTTGCAGTTTTTCGGTTAAGGTAGTGTAGCCCCGGATATCACTAAATAAAACCGTCACCTGTTTACGTTTTCCACCTAACCCGGTATCGCCACTGGCTAATAGTTGTTCGGCGACTTCTGGGGTCATGTAGCGATACATGAGGTTCTTCACTTCTTTCTCGCCACTAATATCTTCCATCACCACTAATGCCCCACTGACTTTGCCGGGGTTATTAATATCGGACATGGAATTAATTGATAAATTCACACTCCGAGAAGATTCATTTGTCCCCGGAAATAGGGTTTGATCGGGATAATATTGTTGGCGATCCTTGGCATCTTTTGGAGCCAGGGCTGCATCAAACCATTTACTAAAATCTCCGTCTTTAACCTGAATTAAATTTCGCACAGAGCGCCCTTGAACCACATCTTCCTCGCGGATTCCTAGGAGTTCCATAGCACAATCATTGGTGGCAATCATTCGACCTTCTTTGTCGGTAGAAATGACTCCATTACTGAGCGATCGCAGAATATCTTTTTGCCGTTGTTCCTGTTCTTTAACTTTTTGGAACAATTTGGCGTTTTGTAGGGCAACCCCCGCTTGAATATTGAACGCCTGCATGAATTCTAAATCATTAGTATTAAAGCTGGCTTTCCATTGTTCCGGGGCTTCTGGCCAATTTTCTGGATCATAAGGAGGGTGTTCTCCTTGTTTTTTCTTATTAATTAATTGAGTTACACCAATCAGTTGATTATCGGCATTATAAACGGGCGTACATAACATACTGCACGTCCGATATTTAGTTTTTTGATCCGTTTGTTTAGAGGTTTCGGAACGAGGATCATTATACAGATCAAAAGGAATTAATAAAGGTTCACCACTTTGGGCAACAACTCCAGCAAATCCGGCATTTCTAGGAATCCGAATTTCTATCAGTTTTTCATTAATGGGAATTTTCGTCCACAGTTCGCCTTTTTCTTCATCTAATAACCAGAGGGTACTGCGATCGGCATTCATTAATTCTTTTGCCTGATCCATAACATTTTTTAGGGTTTCCTCTA
>DATNRE010000835.1:0-4190 GCA_036703685.1 Candidatus Obscuribacterales bacterium | reverse complement strand
TCAATTATTATCAGTTTGAGATCGATACGGGTAAAATGCCTAATTATGGAAATATAACCCGAGAAGGTCGCCAGGTCAGATTTATCCACACGGGTTATGGTGGAAATGTGTTATCGGACGAACTGCGGGACTTTGATTCCGAAGAAGCAGCCGAAGACTACTACCATTCCACCATTAGGTATTATGACCCTTACTACGCACCCGGTCATATTAACGAACCCATTTACCTAGAATTTTCCGATCACAAATCCCACAAATTCTATGAAGTCACGGTGAATGGATTGACGGTCACATTTAGCTATGGGCGCATTGATGCGTCTGGAAAAACCGACAGCAGCACCTATAAAAGTCCTAAAAAAGCCCTAACTGCGGCCCAGAAAAAAATCAATGAAAAGTTGAAAAAAGGCTATGTGCTATTCCCTAAAGGGAAGCCCAGCCCATCCAAATCTTTTGGAGCACCTCTACCCACCCAAGGGATGGTTGAGGAAATAGAGCCCGTGGCTAACTCTAATCTCGATATTACCCAATTTGTTCGTCCTGCCTGGAAACCGATTGTGAGTGAAGGGGATAGCGATCGCATCGCTTCTAAGTTTTCCGGTCGTCCTTGGCTGGCAATAGATGAAACCTGGCCCGGTTGCCCCTGTTGCGCCGAACCCCTGCAACTGTTTGTTCAACTGAATTTGAGTCAATTGCCAGAACCTGTCCGTGAGGAGTTTGGTACAGGTCTGTTGCAAATGTTCCACTGTCTGTCTGATAACTGTGGGTTCGAGGCAGAAGAAGGAACAATTTATTATGGTAGAGTTCCATTCCTAATTAAAAACGTCAGAATTCGTCTGGTACAACCCGTGGGCATGGGATCAACTCCACCCCTACCCCAAATCGATGGAGAAGATTATGGAACTTATTTACCCGCTAAGACCATCACCGAATGGCTAGAAATTGAAGACTATCCCGACCCTGATGAATTGGTGGCGCTGGTAAGCGGCTGGGAGCGGTTAGAGGAAAATAACTTGTGGGATGCCTTGGTGGAGCGTTTAGGTCTGGATGATTCGGACGACTACGATGAGTTATACCCCACCGATGAGAGCGATAAGTTGGGGGGCTACCCGCGCTGGGTTCAGGGTCTGGAGTGTCCAGGGTGTCCCGTTTGTCAGGCTCCGATGCGGCAAGTGTTTCAACTAGCTTCCGAGCAAAATCTTAACTATGGGTTTGGTGATTTGGGAATTGCCCATATTCTGCAATGTAAAACCCATAAAGATCAGTTTGCGTTTGTTTGGGCCTGTGGCTAAATCTATTAAGAAAATGCACTATAGCAATCAATCCTATTTGAGTAGAAACCGGGTTTCTTCCGAGATATCTAGGGAGAAACTTTCATATTTTTTGTAGAAACCCGGTTTCTTTGCGTAAGTCCTATTCGGTTAGGTGAGTTTTTTATGCTATAATAAATAGAATCTATGGAACCGTAAAATTTTGCGTTTCTCCTCAATAAACGATTAAAAATACCAATGCCTTTTAATTTTACGCCACCAAAATCTAATCAAGTTTTTATCACATTTGTTTCTGTTCTGGGTTTGGGTTTGAATTTAGTCAGTAGCCCTCTAGCTATGGCTGAATTAGTTAATCCCAATTTAATTTCGGTGTCAACTCAAGGAGCAACTGTAACCGGAAAAGACGGTCAATATATTGCTAAAATTGTTGTCAATAGTTCTGCGGATACAGCTTGGAAGGTTTTAATTGACTATAATAATTTTGATCAATTTTTGCCTAATGTTATTAGTAGTAAAATCTTAAAAACCGAAGGTAATCATAAGGTATTTGAACAGGTCTATCAAATTCAAGCGTTTATTTTTAATCAAAAAACTAGAGTTAAAATTGCTACGACAGAAACCTATCCTAAACAAATTGATTTTAAACTGGTTGATGGCGATTTAAAAGCCTTACAAGGAACTTGGAAAATTGAACCGATTTCTGCCAAACAAGTTTTAATTGAGCATCAAGTAACAGTTGACCCGGGTTCTACTCCCAGCCGAACTTTATTTTATAATATCTATCAAAATAGCTTGAAACAAACCCTAGAAGCGATTAAAAAAGAAACAGAAGGTCGAAATTAGTGATCAGATTTATGGATTGACTTAGGGGGAGAAATGGGGTTTCTCCCTAATTTAGATTGAATTAAGACAATATGCGTTCAACCGTGGCGCGATAGGAATTACTATCTAACCCATAACCGGAGTTAAGCATACTCGGATCTAAAAGTCGTTGCATGGCAGAAATGCGATCGGCGGTCGCGGGGTGGGTGCTAATAATGGTTGGGGGAGAGCCACTTTTTAACAGTTTAGCCATAAAATCAACGGCCCCCCGAGGCGCATAACCCGCACGGATCATAGTTCCTAAGCCCATCCGATCGGCTTCATATTCGGCTTCACGGCTTTTAGGGCGACGTAAAGCTAGTTCTACCCCAATTTGAACTAATTTGTTTTGATCCGCACCTACGGCCGTAGCCACCCCCGCCGCTACCGCCGCTTGACGCATTTGTTTAATCGCATGGCGTCCGGCAATATGTCCGATTTCATGGGCTACCACACTGGCTAATTCCGCTTCATTATCGGCCGCCGCAATTAACCCGGTATGAATATAAACAAATCCGCCCATGGTGGCAAACGCATTAACATTGCGATCATCAATCACTTGAAAAGTATAGGGAATATTAGGCCGATCACTGGTTTGGGCTAGACGTTGACCAATTTGGTTAATATAGTTTTGGGCCTCTTGATTCCGAAATAATCGAACTTCCTTCGATAGTAATTGCTGATTAATTTGTTCTGCGATCGCAATTTCCTGTCGGGCAGATAAATTCGATAATTGGATAATTTGAACCCCTCTAAAGATTAACTCAGGTAAAGGAATTGCCAAGGTTGCGATCGTCGAACTCAATACAATACTCAGGATAAGAGTTATTGAAATCACAGGATACAACCAACGATGACGTAAGGATCGGGTGATTGAAAAGCGGTTTAACATAATGAGTGCGGGTGAGAATTTACAGGTTATAGTCATAAAACCCGTTGTTGCGCTATAAGCGCTTCATCAGGGGGCCATCAGTCCAACAACAAATCTATCAAGGAGATCTCAAAACCAGATTTAGGATTAGAGGTAGAAAAACCGCATCAGAGGGTATTTAAACTGATCGACGCAGATCCCAGAAACTAGGTTTCTCAATCTAAAATAACCAGGACTTACGCACAAGACCAAAGAAACCGGGTTTCTAGCCCTGATTTTGCGGATAAAATCGGTGATTTCTGGTTCAGAAACCCGGTTTGGTGCGTCAGTCCTAATAACGATAAGAAACCCAATTACTGATCGCTGATTTCCTAAACCGACCAAGTGGCTAAATAAGCATCACTTCCTCCCAGGGGATTAGGATTAATCGCGTTAGGTGTTGTCGCCACAGCAGGTTGGGTTACTGTCCCCAAGATCACAGCTTGACCCTTTGCTACTGCAAAACCATTCACACTTCCTTTCGCCCCATCAGCGTCACCGGTTTGAGTTAAAGGAGTCCAGAATTTTCTGATAGTATAATCAGCCGATAATCCTAATACTGCCATTTCTCCCAAGGTATAAGCTCCAACGGGTTGATTATTAATGGTTTTAGCCGGACGATTTTGCAATTGAAAAGCCGAAGATCCTCCTATATATATATTACCAAATTCGTCAGCCGTGATGGAATTGGGGGTAAAACTATTTGCTCCGGTGCTAGTTCGAGTAACAATAAATTGACCCCGATCAACTATTCCATTATTCGGATTAATTTTGGCGTGAAAGGTGAAAGTTCCCGCTCCAGCACCGGAGAAATTATTAAAGGAATCCAGATCAACTTTTGTAGCTAAATTTTGAGTAATGGTTTGACCATCCCGTTGAAAAACATTATTGCCACCATCGGTTCTTCCTAGGAAATACAGTCCCCCATCTTTACCTATTATAATTCGTTCTCCTCGGGTATCTGCTCCTAAATTTTGTCCGATAACTTCCGTTGCACTAAAATCCCAGGTTTTCCATAGGGAATTCAAGGAAGAATCAAACCCGCGTAAGAAAGGAGTTTGTAAAAGACTGGTAACTTGATTATACCCGGTAACAAAGACTTGTTTAGTAGTAGGATCAATCGTAATATCCGCCGGATTAACATTAGTTCC
>DATNRE010000834.1:0-4778 GCA_036703685.1 Candidatus Obscuribacterales bacterium | reverse complement strand
GTCAATTTTTGCTAAGGGTAAAATCTTATTGGCG
This sequence comes from Candidatus Obscuribacterales bacterium, assembly GCA_036703685.1. GTDB lineage: Bacteria > Cyanobacteriota > Cyanobacteriia > Cyanobacteriales > Microcoleaceae > Planktothrix. Next base: position 4,744 of record DATNRE010000834.1, on the reverse strand, counting down.
CTAACAATAGCCGCATCTAACCCCACTTGCATCGCTTCATGGAGAAACACCGAATTTAACACTTGTCGCGCCACTGGATTTAAACCGAAGGAAATATTAGAAACCCCTAAGACAATATGACATCCGGGCAATTCTTGACGAATTTGACGAATAGAATCTATGGTGGCTTTGCCATTATTTCGGTCTTCTTCAATACCCGTAGAAATCGGTAATGCTAAAGGATCAAAAAAGATTTCATAGGCTGGAATACCATAATTAATCGCCGCATTATAAGCCCGTTTAGCGATTTCAAATTTCTTTTCGGCGGTTCTTCCCATTCCCTCCTCATCAATGGTTCCCACCACAATCGCTGCCCCATATTTTTTGGCAATTTCTAAGACTTTATAAAAGCGTTCTTCCCCATCTTCGTAGTTAGTAGAATTGAGTAAACATTTCCCCCCGGAAACCTTTAACCCCGCTTCCATTTTTTGCCATTCCGTCGAGTCTAACATCAAGGGTAAATTAACATTAGTCACAACACGAGAGACTAATTCTTTCATGTCTCGCACGCCATCTCGCCCGACATAATCGACGTTAACATCTAAAATTTGTGCCCCTTCTTTGATCTGGGATTTGGCTAAGGAAACTAACCCATCCCAGTCTTCTAAATTAAGTAAATCTCGACATTTTTTTGAACCACTGGCGTTGAGACGTTCACCAATAATTAAAAAGGAGTTTTCCTGTTCATAGGTTTGGGGACTATAAATTGAAGCCGCCGAGGGAATAAACTGGGGTGTTCGTTCTTTTGATTTGAGAGTTTGAGCAATTTCAGCTAAGGCTTGAATATGCTCATAACGGGTTCCACAACAGCCGCCAATTACCTGAACCCCTAAATCTTCAACGAAGTGCATTAACGCCATTTTGAGTTCCAGTGGCGTGAGTTTATAGTGGGCTTTTCCCCCGACATTTTCTGGTAAACCCGCATTAGGAATACAGGAAACAATAAAGGGGGAATGTTCCGATAAATAACGAATATGTTCTTTCATTAAATCGGGGCCAGTGGCACAATTTAAACCTAAAATATCAATTTTATAGGGTTCTAAAATAGTTAATGCCGCGCTCATTTCTGACCCGACTAACATAGTTCCAAAGGCTTCCATCGTCACGGAAACCATAATCGGGCGACGTTCACCTTTTTTAACAAAAACATCCTCAATTCCGTTTAAGGCGGCTTTAATTTGCAGCACATCTTGACAGGTTTCAACGATGAATAAATCTACTCCCCCATCAAATAATCCTTCCGCTTGTTCTGCAAAAGCATGATGTAAGGTATCAAAATCAATATGTCCGAGGGTAGGAAGTTTAGTTCCTGGCCCAATTGACCCGGCAACAAATCGAGGTTTTTCGGGTGTAGAATATTGGGCAGTTAAACGTTTTGCTAATTCGGCGGCGGTTTTGTTTAAATCATAAGCTTTATCAGCTAAATCATATTCGGCTAAAACAATAGAAGTGGCGCCAAAGGTATCGGTTTCAATCACATCTGCACCCGCTTCTAAAAAGCCGCGATGGACGTTAGCAACGGCTTCAGGTTTTGTATAAACTAAATATTCATTACACCCCTCATAATCTTTTCCGCCAAAATCATCCGCCGTCAGATTTTGGGTTTGTAGGTTGGTTCCCATTCCCCCATCAAACACGATAACGGGACGTTCAGGACTGTGGAGGCGGTCTAAAAATGCGCTTTTCATAGGATGTTAATTATAGGGAGCAAGGGTTATTTTACAATTTTACACGAAATTTTCACATCAGCAGGAGTTATATGCAGAAACTGGGTTTCTAGTAAAAAGTATAGGTTTAACCTTGAGATATTTAAGAAGAAACCCGGTTTTTAAGTTTTATGATAAAATCAGATTGTCATTATTATCTATGGTAAAATTAAAAATAAGATAGATTTATTGTTTTATGAAAAGAGATCAAGCACTGGCAATTTTAGCAAATCATACGGAAGAACTAAAAACTTTGGGTGTGAAGTCTTTAGATTTATTTGGTTCGGTAGCACGGGATGAAGCACGACCCGATAGTGATATAGACTTTTTAGTTGATTTTTCGATAGAAGCGAGTTTATTTGACTTGTTTCGGGTACAGCACTATTTAGAGGATATTTTAGGTTGTCCTATTGATTTAGGGACAAAAGATGCTTTGAGAGAACATTTGCGAGAACCTGTTCTCAAGGAGGTAATTCGTGCCTTCTAGGGAGTGGTCAAGACGAATTCAAGATATTTTAGAAGCGATCGCTCGGATTCAAAAAACGACGGATGGGATGATTTTTTCTGATTTTGAAAAGACAGAAGAAATAATTTTACAAGGAATTCTTTACAACTTTATTATTATCGGTGAAGCGGCTGTTAATATTCCTAGTGCAATTCAGTCTCAATATTCTCAGATTCCTTGGCGTGTCATGGCTGATATGAGAAATATAATGGCTCACGAATATTTTCAAGTCAATCAAAGGTTAGTTTGGAATACAATTCAAAATCATTTTCCACCTCTGGTTTTATTGTTAGAGGAATTATTGGAGGAGCAAGTTAGGGAAAATTAGGTTCAAAATTAATAGGAAAGTAGAACCAGTATTGAGATGAATCAGCTTAAAAACAAACAAAACTATTGCAAAAATTGTTGATGTTCGGGAGTTGCTAACCCATTGCCTCTCATATTCTAGCTTATTTTATTCTTGTGGCTATGTTTATAATGTTAAAGCCTGATTTTACCACAAAGAAACTAAGATACAAAGAATTTTTAAACACTCAGATAAAATATGATATTCTGGGTTTGGATGATTTAAATTGATGATCAATAGAAAGTTTATCGCAAAAAATAATCAACAATAAAGGAATAAAAAACATGGTTAATCAATTATTCTATGGTGATAATTTAGAAGTTTTGAGGAAATATATTAAGGATGAATCTGTAGATTTATGTTATATCGATCCGCCGTTTAATTCTAAACGTAACTATAATCAAATTTATAATAATTTAGGCAAAGAAGATCAAGCCCAAGCTCAAGCGTTTATTGATACTTGGACTTGGGATGATCAGGCTAATCAAGGTTTAGAGGATATTTTTAGCAATTATCAAGGTCATTTTACTCAACAAAGTATTGATTTAATTGCCGGATTAACAAAAGTTCTGGGAAAGGGTAGCCTTTTGGCTTATTTAGTTAGTATGACTTTGAGAATTGTAGAAATTCATCGGGTTTTAAAACCAACCGGAAGTTTTTATCTTCATTGTGATCAAACGTCTAGCCATTATTTAAAATTAGCATTAGATGCGGTTTTTTGTTCTCAGAGAGGAGATTTTAAAAACGAAATTATTTGGAAAAGGAAAACTGGCAGAGGAGAAACCAACCATAAATCCTATCGATTTGGAATTGCTACAGATACAATTTTATTCTATACTAAGTCTAATCAATCCGTGTTTAATAGTAAGTTCTCTTTTGATATAGAAGGCTATTCAGATTATATAGATAAATCTTTTAAATATGTAGATGAACAGGGTAGACGTTATCAAGCTGATAATTTAGCTAGTCCTTCTCCTCGTCCTAATTTAATCTATGAATATAAAGGCTATCAACCTCCAGCTACCGGATGGGCAATTTCAAAAGAAAAAATGGAAGCATGGGATCAAGAAGGACGGTTACATTTTCCCCAAGAGAAGACAGGAAGAATTAGAAGAAAACGTTTTTTAGATGAATTAAAAGGTAAACCCATTCAAAGTTTATGGGATGATATTGCACCGATTTCTTCTCATGATAGAGAACGTTTAGGTTATCCCACGCAAAAACCAGAAGCATTATTAGAAAGAATTATTCAAGCTAGTAGTAATCAAGGTGATGTGGTTTTAGATGCTTATTGTGGATGTGGGACAACCGTTGCAGTTTCCCAAAAATTAGAGCGTCAATGGATAGGAATTGATATTACCTATCAAAGTATTAGTTTAATTTTAAAACGGTTAGAAGATGCTTTTGGCAAAGGAGTATTAGAACAAATTCAACTCAATGGTATTCTGAAAGATATGAAATCTGCGATCGCCCTAGCCAACAAAAAAGACGATCGCACCCGCAAAGAATTTGAAAAATGGGCGGTTTTAACCTATAGTAATAATCGGGCTGTTATTAATCCCAAAAAAGGTGCAGATAAAGGCATTGATGGTATTGCCTATTTTAGAAGTGAACAGGATGAACCGGAAAAAATTATCTTACAAGTAAAATCCGGTAATATTAAATCTGGAGATATTCGAGATTTACAAGGAACATTAACCCTAGAAAAAGCGGCAATGGGAATTTTTATTAGCTTAAAAGAACCCACAAAAGAGATGATTAAAACCGCCAAATCCGCCGGAATTTATCAAAATAAATATATGAGCCAAAGCTATGATATTATCTCCATTGTGACGATTCAAGAAATCATTGAAGAACAGAAACGGTTATCAATTCCGTTAGGCTATGAAGTCTTAAAATCCGCCGAAAAACAAAAAGAAGTTAAAGCCACGCAGTTAAACTTAGATATTGATATCATGTCTTAATAATCGACAACAAAAAACCCGGTAACTTTTGCAAAACCGGGCTTTTAGACTCTATAAAAATAGGGGTGTTTTCAATTCAGAGAACCTCTGAAATCCTATTGAGGAGTGGTAGTAGTGGTAGTAGTAGATGTTCCTTCAGGAGATGCAGCTTCAGGAGATGCAGCTTCAGGAGATGTTGCTTCAG
>DATNRE010000833.1:0-2224 GCA_036703685.1 Candidatus Obscuribacterales bacterium | reverse complement strand
TCAAATTATATAGTTTAAACCTTACTATTCCCTATTCCCTGTTCCCTGTTCCCTGTTCCCTATTCCCTGTTCTAAACTTGGCCTTAAACCCCTGAAAACTATGATTTTCTTAGAATTAACTTTAGAAAACTTTGGCCCCTATCGAGGCAAACAAGTTATTGATTTACGCCCTAAAATTAAGGATAATGTGATTAGTCCCATTGTGTTATTTGGAGGCATGAATGGAGGCGGAAAAACGACCTTAATGGATGCAATGCGCCTGGCACTTTATGGACAACGGGCCCAATGTTCTACCCGGGGAAATTTAAGTTATCCCGACTTTCTCAAACAAGCGGTTAATAAACAGACCCTAGCCCATGAAGAAACCAGTGTAGAATTATTATTTGAACATATTGTTAAAAATATGCAAGTCGAGTTTCGGGTCAAACGTCGCTGGACAAAAAACCCGAAAAATGGTAAGGATATTTTAGGTATATTAATTGATGACTGGCCGGACTCCGCTTGGGTAGAAACTTGGGATGAGCGCATCGAAGATTTTTTCCCTATTGGAATTTCTAACTTGTTTTTATTTGATGGGGAACAGGTGAAGGAATTAGCGGATTTAGACAGTCCTCCTAATGTTGTGGTACAAGCTATTCAATCTTTATTAGGATTAGAATTATCTCAACGTTTGGCCGTAGATTTAGATATTTTAGCGAACCGCAAACGCCGACAGTTAGCCGACTCAAAAGACTTAGCCTATTTAGAAGAAATTGAAACTAAATTAAATCAGTATAAATCGGAAAAAGAGGCGGCGGAAATAGCGGTAGAAGAATTAAAAATCAAGGCTGGAATTGCCAAGAAAAAGTTAAATCAAGCTAAGGAAAAGTTTAAACTCGAAGGAGGTAAAATAGCCGGAGAACGGAGTCAATTAGAGAAAAAGTTAGAGGAGGAGAAAGAAAAAGCCCAACAACAACGGCAACGTCTTGGTGAGTTAGCCGGGGAAGGTTTACCCTTAAGTTTAATTGAACCTTTATTAATTCAAGCCCAAAAACAAGGAAAACAGGAGTTAAATTGGGAAAAAGCCAAGGTAGCTCAGGATTTTATTAAAGATCGAGATCAACGATTATTTGAATATTTAGAAGAACTTAATCTTGCCAAAAAACAGTTAGAAAGTGTTAAATCATATCTGGAAACCGATTATCAAAATTTAACCGAAAATCATCATAACCAAGACAATATATTTTTAGAAATTGATGAAAAAGTTTTCAGTCTATTAGGAACATTCTTAGACCATCAACTTCCCAGTCAAATCCAACAATCTCAGGAGGTTTTAGAGGCTTTAACGGTGATTGAAGATACCCTATCTAGTCTGGACAAGCAATTGGCTATGGCGGCGCCTCCAGAGGTCTATGAACAACTGTTAGAAACCGTATCCCAAGCCCAAACCGAATATACTAAAATTGAAACTGCAATTGAAGCAGCCGAACAACGGGCTAAAAAATGTTTAGCTGAATATGAAAAAGCGAAAAAAGAGCTAGAAAAATATAGTCAAAATACCATTGATCGCAAAAATGCTAATCATATTATTGAGACTATTAGTAAAGTTCAGAACTCTTTGAAAATATTTAAAGAAAAATTAACCCTAAAAAAATTGAATAAACTAGAAGTAGAAGTAACTGAATGTTTCCGCTATTTATTACACAAATCAGACTTAGTACATCGAGTAGTAATTGCTACGGAAGATTTTAGTTTATCCCTGTACGATCCCCAGGGACAAGCCGTTGAGAAACATCGCCTATCTGCGGGGGAAAAACAACTCTTAGCGATCGCTTTTTTATGGGGTTTAGCTAGGGTTTCAGGACTCAATTTACCCATCGCCATTGATACCCCATTAGGTCGTTTAGACTCCTCCCACCGTCAAAACCTAATTGAACGGTATTTTCCCGCAGCTAGTCATCAAGTTATCCTACTCTCAACGGATACGGAAATTACCCAGAAGGAAGTTAATAGTTTACGAGAACAGGATGCGATCGCCCGTGAATACCTACTCAAATACGATCGCCAACAACGCCAAACCCGGATAGAAGAGGGTTATTTCTTTTGAAATTAAGGGAATAGGGAGCAGGGGGAGCAGGGGGAGCAGGGGAAGCAGGGGGAGCAGGGGAATCATGTCTATCATATTAAGAATGAATATTAAAAAAATAATAGTTATAAGGGTAGGGGGGTTAACAAGAAGTACCAC
>DATNRE010000832.1:0-2801 GCA_036703685.1 Candidatus Obscuribacterales bacterium | reverse complement strand
CAGCATAAAATAAACTATCGAGAAGACTACTAAACCATTCTAAGCCCGTTCTTGTAGGCGGAAATAGAAAAACCAGAAAGGCTAAAACTAACTGTAGACCAATTCCTAAACCCATGGTTCGCCAGGGGACAACTCGTCTATTTTCTGAAAATAACCAAGCAATAAAGCAAAGGCCAAAAATTCCCAAAAATGAAATCAGATTCAAGTAATTCATAAGTATTTTTGGAGGGATTTATGGTAGGGGACAGGAAACACTAAAACACAAGAATAGAAATTCCTGATGGAATGTTCTAGTTTGATAATTTGGAATACTACTATAGTGGATTTGAGTCTGGTGATAAACAATGACTCCAAAGGAAAGCGAGGATAGGAAATTTCCAACTCAGGACTACACCAAAGGGGATGGGAATAAACAGCACTGGATACTATTTATCCCCACTCTATTGATTGTTTGCTGATTTCGGTGTGCCTTTTGTTCTTGTGCAAACCTACCACTAACCCCGTCAAACGTCAATGTTGGTGAATTAAGAAATTATAAATGGAATTAGGATTGCTCTATCTATTTTGGTTCAGTTTATCCTAAACTCAAAGATAAAATCAGGGTTTCTTCTATTACCCAAAACCCAAAACCCATTACCTATCGACGATTGATCCACCACTTATAAACCAGTTTTTCCATTTCAATCCAGATAAACATTAAGGCACTGAAACCAAAACAAATTGATAATTCAGTGAAGTTTAAAAAGTGAGTTCCAAAGAAACTTTGGAAGGGAGGAAAATAAACTAAGAGTAACTGAAGAACTGTTGTTAATCCTACAGCACCCCACAAATAGGGGTTAGTTTTAGGATTCATTTGGATGGTCAATTGAGTATCGGAACGAACTGCTAAAGCATGACCCATTTGGGCTAAACATAAGGTTGTAAATACCATGGTTTTCCAACGTTCAGGGTTGCCATCACGTTGAGCATGGTCATAAGCCCAAACCATCAAAACAATCGTTAAAATGGCAAAAACAATCCCAATTCTTACCATATATAACCCTAATCCTCGCGCAAAAATACTTTCGCGGGGATTATAGGGTGGACGTTGCATCACCGCCGGTTCAGCCGGTTCCATTGCTAATGCTAAAGCGGGTAAACCATCGGTAACAAGGTTCATCCATAAAATTTGTAACGGGATTAACGGCACACCCCCACCTAAAAGAGGAGAAGCCGCAATCACTAACACTTCCCCAATATTACTACCGAGAATATATTTAATAAAACGGCGAATATTACTATAAACAACTCGCCCTTCTTCTGTGGCGGCAACAATGGTAGCAAAGTTATCATCCAATAAAATCATATCACTGGCTTCTTTACTCACATCGGTTCCGGTAATTCCCATAGCAATCCCAATATCTGCTTGTTTCAAAGCCGGAGCATCATTAACACCATCCCCGGTCATGGCGACAAATTCACCATTTTTTTGTAACGCTTGAACAATCCGTAGTTTATGTTCAGGAGAAACCCGCGCATAGACACTCACCTCTTCAACTTTTTGCTCTAATTCCGTTTGAGTTAATTTCTGTAATTCCTGACCGGTTAAACTTAAAGAATCTAATTGGGCAATGCCTAAATCTTGAGCGATGACTTTTGCGGTTAATTGATGATCTCCAGTAATCATCACTGGACGAATTCCCGCTTCTCGACAGCGTTTAACCGCTTCTCGAACTTCAGGACGAGGCGCGTCTAACATTCCGACTAATCCTAACCAAACTAATTCCTGTTCGGAGCCTTCTTCCTCTCCTTCTGGCGGTAATATTGTTAAAGCTCGAGTGGCAAATCCCAAAACCCGTAAACCTTTGCCCGCCATTTCGTTATTTTGTTCCAGAATTCGTTGACGGTCTGCTTCTGCTAAAAGAACGTTTTGATTTCTCACTAAAACAGAAGTACATTGAGCTAAAATTAACTCCGGTGATCCTTTAGTGAACATCACACATTCTGGACTTTCCGGGTCTGGAAGTTGTTGACAAATCACACTCATCCGCTTACGTTCTGAGGAGAAAGGAATTTCAGCAACACGAGGTTTTTTGTGATTTTGAATGTCTCTAAATAAACCTACTTTTCCAGCTAAGGATAATAACGCTCCTTCCGTGGGATCTCCTAGAATAATCCATTTATGATCATCTTGTTGTAATTGAGCATCATTGCACAAAACACAAGCCGTTAAAATGGGTTCTAAAATCTTATAATCTGAGGAAATTGTGTTATTTTGTTCCGAGGTTATCGGTATTAATTCCCCCACCGGATCATACCCTTCTCCCGTGACTTGAAACACTTGATCAAAGGTCTGAACCGATTGCACCACCATTTTATTTTGGGTGAGAGTTCCGGTTTTATCGGAACAAATTGTTGTTACAGAACCCAAGGTTTCCACCGCCGGGAGTTTCCGAATTAAAGCATGGCGTTTGACCATTCTTTGTGTACCAATAGCCAGAGTAACTGTTACCACCGCCGGTAAACCCTCGGGAACTACCGCCACCGCCATACTCAAGGATACTTCTAATAAATCTTCTAAACTCTGAAAACTGCCTGTTTTGATCACCCCACCCACCACAATTAGGGCAACCAAGGCTAAAGACCCACTAACTAGCACATTCCCTAACTGGGTCATCCGTTGCTGGAGGGGAGTGGGTTCCGTTTCTACCCCCTGGATCATTTCGGCGATGCGTCCGAGTTCCGTGGTCATTCCGGTATTGGTGACGATGACTTGTCCCCGTCCCTGAACCACTTCCGTCCCCATGAAGACCATATTAACC
>DATNRE010000831.1:0-11605 GCA_036703685.1 Candidatus Obscuribacterales bacterium | reverse complement strand
TATAGCAATCCTATTTGATTTGTGTTCAAATTACTGTTCCCTGTTCCCTGTTGCCTGTTCCCTAGCGCGTAGCGCTATATTATTAGGGTTAATGATCTTGATTATTCTCCTCTAAGCGTTTTTGCCATTCCATATCGGTTTGATCAGAATTGTTGATTTCTTGTTCTAATAAATCCGTTTCAGTTGTATAAGCTAAATTGTCGGGATTAATCACAGTTTTCTTAGCAAATTGACGGGCATAATTGAGTTTTTCCCTTAAAATTGAACCTCCCTCAGCTAAAATATGAGCTCTTTCTTTTCTAATAGTATTGCGCCCATTAATATTTTTATTTTTCCATTGAATCCAATAATATCGAATCAAAGGAATTGTTAAAAATCCTACACCATAAATTAATAACACTGGATAAATAACATTCATAAACCCTAAAAATCCAGTTAAATACCCAGCAATTTCAGGGCTTTTTAATAAACTTCCTAACATTAATGCCCCAATCACATTCACACCCCCTAAACCAATTGCCCCCATAATTTGGCCGGAACTTGCCAAACTGAATCGCCAATTTTTTTCTTTTAAATAATTAGGGACAGATTGAAATAGGGATGATGTAGCCGTGGTTTGTAATTCAGGAAAATGATAGATTAACTGTCCCTCTGGACTAACCTCTGGTCTCCCATCAAATCGAGTTAAAATCGGTAACATATAATCTTCATAGTCCTGGGTCGCTGAATTTCCAATTTCATCTAAATAAGGAGTAATTTGTTCGGCGATAATCGCACCTTCTTGGTTTTGAATTACCTTTCCTATGGTTTGCCATCGGCGTTCTTCTAAATTAGAGTTAGGGTTGCCATCTCCAAAAATAAACGAAAAAACAGATTCTAAAAAATTCATATTTTTCTTTTTACTGCTCTTGGCTTTCTGCTGTTGATAATTACTGTGATTTTCAGGATAAAACCACCGAAAATCAGGCATTAACCAACCTATCCAAAACCAACTCCCACTCCGATTTCCTCCTGAACTATTATTATTTTGACTGTTGTTATTAATCACAACTAAAATAGTAATAATAGCCACGGCAATCAATAGAATCGAGGCAATCAAAATAATTCCAAAGGAAATTCTAATCAGGTAAAATAAAACTTTCCAAATTTTATTCCATCCGTCTTTAAACTTTAATTGCCAATATTTATTCCGCAGAATTGCCCGAAAATTCCCGGGAAAGGCAAAAGCAATCTCTCCCGACTCAGCCACTTGCAAATGACCTCCGGCTTCCGAGGCTAGGACTAAAAGCTCCCGTTGGGCAATATTAATATCAATTCCCGCTTGAGTCGCCACATCCCCACTGGTCACCCGATGTCCCAGTTTTTCAACCGCATTGATAATACTAGGATTTATAACCATAGGTTTCTCCGATTGGGACTTCAAAAAATAAGTAGTAAACCCTATTATAATAAATTGTATAGCAAGTAATGCGTCACATCCTATCCTATTAAAGCGATGAAAACATCAATTTATACCCCAACGGAAAATCAAGATTATCAATCCAATCCTGTGATTATTCATTTGGAAAATGTGGCTAAAGTTTATGGGATGGGTGATATTCAAGTTCAGGCTTTAAAAGGAGTAACCCTGACCGTGGAACAGGGAGAATACTGTTCGATTATGGGGGCGTCAGGTTCGGGAAAATCAACGGCGATGAATATTATTGGCTGTTTGGATCGTCCCTCCGCCGGGGCTTATTATTTGGATGGGGTGAATGTGGCGCAAATGTCGGAAAATAATTTAGCCCGAATTCGCAATATTAAGTTGGGGTTTGTGTTCCAACAATTTCATCTTTTACCCCAATTAACTGCTTTAGAAAATGTAGTTTTACCCATGATGTATGCCGGAATTCCTTCGGCTGAACGGAAAGAAAGGGCAAAGCAAGCCTTAGTTCGAGTCGGGTTAGAAAATCGATTAAATAATAAACCGAATCAACTTTCTGGAGGTCAACAACAACGGGTGGCGATCGCCCGTGCTATTGTTAATCGTCCCGTATTATTATTAGCAGATGAACCTACCGGAGCATTGGATTCTCAAACAACCCAAGAAGTGATGGATATTTTTACGGAATTAAATGCGGGGGGAATGACCGTTGTGATGGTGACTCATGAAGCCGATGTTGCCCGCCAAACTCGTCGAATTGTTTGGTTTAAAGATGGTGAAGTGATTCATTCCCATCTCACCCCCAATGATTTACACAGTGCTATTTTTTAAGATGAAATTTCATTTTTGTTGTTGGGATGAGTGCCCATCTTCTCAAGGTCTAAAACCTCACAATAGGAGACTTTTTTTAGCTTAGACTCTATTAAGAATGGGCTAATGCCTAACAACTAAGAGAGGGCTAAAGCCCACCAACTAAGAGGGGCTAAAGCCCAACAACTAAGAGGGGCTAAAGCCCCTACAACTAAGAGGGGCTAAAGCCCCTACAACGGGAAGTTTTTTCAGATGCGTTTACGCTACTTTCTTATTTTTTTTCAACAAAAGTAATCCTAATCCTAGTCCAGTTAAAGCAAATATTGTACTAGGTTCGGGAGTAGACTTAAATTCCTTTTCAATAGTTGCATAAGCAGCATCTGCTATTAATTTATGAGCCTTGGTTGTCGGGTGTAAATTATCCCAGAATAAATATTCATCGGGGTTATTACAGAGAAATATTGAAACTGATGTTTTTAAAAAACACTGTTCAGTAACATTTGTAAACCCATATTGATCGGGTTGATCGATCACATTTTTGAACACATTATTAACATCAAATAGGGCAATTTTAGAATTGAATAAGGATTGATTTAAGTCTGTGATTTTTTGGTTTAGTAAAGTGTTATGAGCTTGAACTGTTTCTTGTAAATTGCCTGGATTACTACTTCCTAAAGGAGTTTGACTTAAATCGGGTAAGTTGCCAATTAAAAAATTTCTGGCACCGATATTATATAAATTCTCAATAGCCCAGGATAAATTATTAACAACTCCCTCAGTATCTTTACTCCCTGCATAGGTATAATCATTGCCGCCCGCCCAAAGCACATACAAAGAATTGGGATCAGCCGTTAGACCTTGTTGTAATAAAGGTTGAATAAATGCACCCACTTGAGTCTGGACACCCGGTAGTCCAGCAAGTTGAGAGTCAAAGAGATATGCAATATTTTCTGTCCCCGAAGTTGCCCCCCCAAAGGCATAATTAACACCCTTGGCCGAGGGTATGCCATTCGTGTCCATGTAGGGAATAGGATTGAGTCCTAAATCGTCGGCTAAATAGTCTGTCCAAACGGGGCCATTAGAAAAGCGTCCTTGGTCATAGGGGGCTGGAGGAAATAAACCACCAGACGCTTTAAAAGCATTCCCAGGATCACTCAGACTATCTCCGAAAATGTTAATACTGCTAAATTTTGCGGCTTCTGCTGCATTTATTCCTGTAATTGTAAATGCAATTGTTCCAACCGAAGCCGCTAGGAAACGACCCGTAGTATAAATATTGATCATAGGAAGTTACACCTTGATGGCTGAAATTGAATCTAAGGCCTAATTTAGCATTTTATTCTGTGGGGTGTCCGTAGAATTACGGAGATATTGTAAAGTTTGGGAAGAATTTTTGTAAAACTTCCGTAAATATACAGGGAGTTAGTCGTTAACTTTAGGGCAATGCTTCTAATTCTACCACCACCGATAACCACCGATTTTGAACTAAATTAGATAGGGGTGTAAATAAAAAGCCGTTTAAGCCTGAAATCGCCCGTTGGCGTTGTTAGTCTCGCAGTTGACCCATGCTACAGTCCTCATAAATTGCTACTCTCAATTTAGACAGATCGGAATCGTTCAGCATTCATTTTTTCACCCTAACACCCCATGAGTCAATTAATTTATCCGGGTCTTATTTTAAGAAACCATTACGCCATCGTCCGTGAGTTAGGACATGGGGGTTTTGGACGGACTTATTTAGCCCAAGATCAACATCGTTTTGATGAACTTTGCGTTTTAAAAGAATTTTCTCCCCAGGTACAAGGCAGTTTTGCTTTGAAAAAATCCCAGGAATTATTTGAACGAGAAGCGGAGATTCTTTATAAATTAAAACATCCCCAAATCCCTCGATTTCGTGAATTATTTCGAGAAACAATTAATAATAAAGGGTATTTGTTTTTTGTACAAGATTATGTTGAAGGGTTAAACTATCGGAGTTTACTCAATCAACGGTCTTTTACAGAAGCCGAAGTCATACAATTATTATTCCAAATTTTACCGATATTAGACTATATTCATAGTTATGGCGTGATTCATCGAGATATTTCTCCTGATAATATGATTCAACGTCAATCCGATGGTTTACCGATGTTAATTGATTTCGGGGGCGTTAAATTAATTCAAGCCAAAGTAGAATCGGAATTGGCAATACAAGGGGGTCAAAATCCCTCACCTACGAGATTAGGAAAAGTCGGGTATGCTCCCGATGAACAAATGCGTTTGGGTATGGTTTATCCCAATAGTGATTTGTATGCTTTAGCGGCAACTATGTTAGTATTATTAACTCGAAAAGAACCCCAACACTTAATTGACCCCCAAACCTTAACTTGGAATTGGAGAAAATACACCCAATTAAATCCTAAATTTGGGGAAATATTAGATAAAATGTTAGCCTATCGTCACAGCGATCGCTTTTCATCGGTTCAGGATGTTTTGGTGGCTCTTTCCGCCATAAATCCACCCCCTAAAATCTCTATAAATCCTACTCAACCCATCCTAAATCAGAGCTTATCCTCCCAACCTTTTTCTCCTCAAACCGGAAAGTCTTCTCCTATCAAAACGCCTTTGCTGGTATTTGTTTTTATCTTAACTTTGGGGGTTTTTGGCTGGTTAGGAGGACGTTATGGGTTAAATTATTATGCAAATCAAGATTTAAACCAACTCTCAAAAACCGAGGAAAAACGACAGGAAGCATTACGAGAACAACGGCTTTTATTAAATATTGATTTTAACTTTTTTGTGGATTTAGTTAACGAAGAATTTTATACTAGCTATCCTGAACAACGGGGAAGAACCTTAACAGATAAACCCTCCGATGCGATTTGGCGAGAAAAATGGGATAAAATTGCCGATAAATTATTGCAACGTTTAGCCAAACTCAGTGATCAAGCTCGGATAAAATTAGGAACCTATAGTATTAATGATCTAGATCGCTTAAAAGCACAAGTCAATCAGTTAAATTTAAGCAGTAAATCCCTATATGATTTAGCAGATGGTAAATTTTTTAATTTATTTCCTGAACAACCGAGAAATGCTAATTTATTAGGATTACCAATCGGACAAGTTTGGCAAGCTATTACCGATGATCTGGTGAAAAATTTAGAAGCGGGAACGGCTTGGGAACGGGTAGAGTTTGCCTCTAAAAAAACTAAAAAAACCTTAAAAGATCGGTTAAAACCCGGAGAGGGAAAAATCTATATTGCTCGCTTTAAGAAAAATCAAGATTTACAGGTGCGTCTCAAATCCCCAGAATCCTCAACTTTACTTTCCATTTATACACAAAAAGCTCAATCTTTACTAGAAGATTCTGCTAAAAACCGTTGGTCAGGTCGTTTACCCGATTCTGGTGATTATCAAGTGGTTGTGGTGTCTAAATCTTCTCGACCTTTTGACTATGAGTTAACCCTAGAAACTCGTTAAGAAGTTTATCATTATGGATAAGAGTATTCAAACGAACTGAAAAGTTATCGGCTATCTGTGATAATTGAATATTTCTAATTGTCGAGGTTCAGGTTTTGATCCATGACTCTCAAGGATATTAAATTTTATGGAAAAAATAAAAGTTGGGATTTTATATTCATTAAGCGGAACCATGGCGATGAGCGCGACGCCATTGTTAGAAGCAACCTTGATGGCGATCGCAGAAATTAATGCTAAAGGCGGAATTTTAGGACATGAAATTCAACCCATAATTGAAGATGGTGCTTCCAATATTTCTATCTTTGAAGACAAAGCCAGAAAATTATTAGAAATTGATCAAGTGGCTACGGTATTTGGCTGTTGGACATCGATGGCTCGTAAAGCTGTTAAACCCATATTTGAACAGTTTAATATTTTACTCTGGTATCCCCTTCAATACGAAGGTTTAGAATCTTCTCCTAATATTTTTTATAGCGGCTCCTGTTTGAATCAACAAATTCAACCCGTGATTAGTTGGTCACTCGAAAACTTGGGCAAACGATTTTATTTATTAGGTTCGGATTATGTATTTCCCCGCACGGCTAATAAATTAGTCAAATCCCTTCTTAAACACGAGGGAGGAACGGTCGTGGGAGAACATTATTTTACCTGTGGGGATAAAAACTTTACTGATATTATTCAAGAAATCAAACATCTAAAGCCAGATATTATTTTTAATACCTTAAATGGAGATAGCAATTTTTATTTTTATAACAGCTATTATCATGCGGGAATTAAACCCTCCGATCTGCCGATTATGGCCATGAGTATTTCGGAGTCGGAAGTTCAGAGTATCGGTAGAGCCAGTATCGGCCACTATGCTTGTTGGAGTTATTTTCAAAGTTTAAATACTCCCAATAATCAAGAATTTGTTAATAACTTTAAAGCCTTATATGGTCAAGAAAGAGTCACTTCTGATCCGATTGAAGCCGCTTATTTTCAAGTTTATCTCTGGAAACAATCCGTAGAAAATGCTAAAAGTTTTGAAACCGATGCAGTCCGACAAGCTGCTTATCATCAAATCTTTCATGCCCCAGGGGGATTAGTTAAAATTGAACCCAATCATCATTTATGTAAACACTGTTATATTGGTCGCGTCACCGAAGTTAAACAGTTTGAGATTATTTGGAAAAGTCCTAATTTAATTAAACCTTTACCCTGGTTAGGAGTAGAAGAATTTAAAAATTTCCCTCAAGCTGATTTAGTTATTGATATGTTAGCCGAGTTATCCCAAGGGATTCAATACAGTTGTTTATTAGAGCAAAATAGCCTGAGTTTACAAATAACCATGGCAAAATTACAACTTGAAATTGAAGAACGCCAACGGATTGAAATTGCCTTACAAGAGGTGAATAAAGAATTAAAATATATGGCAATTACCGATAGTTTAACTAAACTAGCAAATCGATATTGGTTTAATGAATGTTTGAAATCTCTATGGCATCAAAATCTACAGAATAAAACCCCCTTAGCATTAATTTTATGTGATATTGATTATTTTAAAAATTATAATGATACCTACGGCCATCAAATGGGGGATTACTGTTTGCAACAGGTCGCTCAAGCGATTAAAAAAGCCGTTAGAAATACTTGTGATATTGTCGCTCGTTATGGGGGAGAAGAATTTGCCGTAATTCTACCCCGCACCACCTTATTTGATGCCTCACAAGTGGCTAATCGGATTAATCTGGAAGTGCAACAACTGGAGATTCCCCATTTAAACTCTTTAGTTGAGAAGTATGTAACACTCAGTTTAGGAGTTGCCAGTCAAATTCCCCGGTTAAATTCTTCTCCTGAATTGTTAATTTCTGAAGCTGATAAAGCCCTTTATCAAGCGAAACATAATGGTAAAAATCAATGGTGTTTACACTATGTTTAAGATGAAGGGAATAGGGAATAGGGAATAGGTAATAGGTAATAGGGAATAGGGGATATTTACTAGCCATAAAATCTTGTGATAATAACCGAAAAATAAATCACTATTCCCTATTTTATTTAGGCAGAACGTCTTTCTAGCTGTAAGCGTTGTTCCGATTGAATTGAATTAATCCAAAGCGGAATAAATGTTTTTAACCATTTTTCTCCTTGAATTCCATACAAACGATGTCTCCTTAATTGTTCTATAATAGATTGGCTTCCGGGTAAAGTTAATTGTTCGATGTCGCGCTCAATCCAACGTTGCATTAATGCCCCAGTTATTTCAGGATGAAACTGAAGACCATAGGCGGTTTTTCCATAGCAAAATGCTTGGTTTGTAAAGGTTTTTCCCGTGGCTAATAATACGGCTCCCGAGGGTAATTCAAAGCCTTCTCGATGCCAGTGGTAAACATATTCCAGAGAATTAAAATAATCCTGTCCTTCTATCGTTGGAGTAATGGGAAAATAGCCAATTTCTCGAATTTCTTGCGGATGAACAGATACTTTTGCCCCTAAAACTTTGGCTAAAAGTTGCGCTCCTAAACAAATCCCTAAATAGGGTTTTTTAGACTCCAAAACCCGGGGAATCCAGTTTAATTCTGTGCGAATATGGGGTAAACTATTTTCATCATTGGCGCTCATTGACCCCCCAAAAATAATCACCCCATCATGTTTGTCTAAATGGTCAGGTAAACTATCCCCATGACTGGGAAGGCGAATATCGAGTTTATAACCATAGGATGTTAGAATTTGTCCCACTCGTCCCGTCTCGGAAGTGGGTTGGTGAATAATAACGAGAATATGTTTCATGCGTCTGATGATTCCAATAAACTATTCAAACAAACCCCAAGTTGGTCTATTATTAAACAATAAAACACTATGGGTATTCTAGTATAGTTTTCCCGAATAATTGTTGTATTTTTTAATACATTTTAGTAAAGAAATACTAATTAATTCCCAGGAAAAGTGTTATAATATTGATTAACTGTTTAAACTGACACCACTCCGACGTTGATCTCCGGCCCCGGATAACTGCCCATCTGCGGTTCTAACTAAAGTATGAACCCCGCCAAAAAACATATTTTTTTCCGGCCATAATCTAACAATATCCTGTTCAGATAAATCAAGATTCTTAATGATTTCAGGATCAAAACCTGGTTCTATATCCAAGCGATGATTTTCCCAATGAAACCGAGGGTTACTAACCGCATCTTCCACGGAAAAATTAAAATCAATTAAATTTAATAGGACTTGTAAAATAGCTGTTCTAATTCGATTTGAACCCCCCGAACCCATGACCACTTCCGGTTTACCCTGATTTAATACTAAAGTTGGAGACATCATCGAGGAGATTCTAACATTTTCCGGCCAGAGATGAAATCCCAGGGGGTTTAGGTCTTCTTCTCCTAACATATTATTAACCATAATTCCCGTTCCTGGAATCATATATCCCGAACCTTCTCCATTAGAAGTGGTCACACTCGCGGCATTTCCTTCTTGATCTAAAACACTAATATGGGTGGTACTCCCCCATTTATTCACCCCATGAATTAACGGTTGTTGATAACTAGGGGCAGAAGATAAAAAAGTATCCGTAATATTATCTTGATATAAATTACCATCTAACCGATCTGTTCTGGCGATATTAGTTAACTGCATGACGGTTTTTAAAAGTTGTAAATATTGGTGACTCCCAAACTCAATTCCACTCAAATCCACCGCCGATAACAACTCTAAAGCAAAAGCAATTAAAGTTCCGCCCGCACTCGGAGGCGGATTTGTTAATATGGTTTTTCCTCGATAGTTGATGTTTAACGGTTCCCGTTCAATAACCCTATAATTCTGGAGATCTTCTAAGGTTAAATGTCCGCCACTATTTTCACAATCTCTTACCAAATTTTGGGCTATTTCTCCTTGATAAAATTCTGCCATTCCTCCTGAGATTAAACCCTCTAAAGTCTGGGCAAAGTTATTCATAATTAAGCGATCGCCCGTCTTTAAAATATCACCTTCAGGCGCGTAAATTTCCCGACCTTCCGCCGTTGTTAATAAAATCGGTTGTAACAAATTAGAGAAAGTATAAGCCTGAAAAGAATTAACTTCTACCCCCTTTTTTGCTAAAGCGATCGCCGGTTCCGCCACCACAGAAAAAGGCAAACGTCCCAGGGTTTCATGAACCCGAATGACCCCCGCCCAAACCCCAGGAACCGCCATCGAACCTAAACCAATATGAAATTCCTGGATTATCCGACCAAAATTAACCCCAACCGGATAAAAATTTAACTCCGATATCGGACATTTATGTCGGGGAGTTTGAGTAAAAAAATCAAATAAAATATTCTGATTTGTATGAGTATGAGCCAATAAAAATCCCCCACCTGCGAGGGAAGTTAAACCCGGTTCCGTAACACAAGCCGCCAAAATACAAGCCACCGCCGCATCAAACGCATTGCCACCCGCCTCAAACATTCTCAACCCGGCTTCAACGGTTTTGGGATGTCCTGCGGCAATCACCCCGTTTGTTTTCTTCATACTTTTTTAAATTTTCGAGGTCAACGTTTTAGGATACAATAGATTTTCAATCTAAAAAGTTTCACTTCCTGCGATTACGCCTTTTCAGTATCAAGTTTTTCTCTGCGTACAAGTCAAACCCTCAGTTTTTTTGAAGTCAAACTTGTGACTGGACATAGAATTCTTAGCTAAATCGTTTTTAAATTTTGGATGAGGAACTTCTTACCCCTGAAATAATTCAAGATAACTAAGCACTTTCACCTGCTCCTGTGGCGTCAAAACCTTTGAATATGATGGATTCTTTGCGTACCTTACGATTCATGCCTCAACACCCCCTTACCCGTGCTGTGCTACTGGGACTATTTTCCTCGGGTGCGGTTTTGTTGGGAGTTGTCCCAGATGGGTTAGTATCAACGGCTTCTGGTTTCAATACCGTTGTTCTGGCCCAACAGTCCCCAGAATTTAGTGAGGCTGAAATTCGGAATTATGCCCGTGCTGTCCTAGGAATTGAGCCCAGACGCCAGACTGCATACAACGAAATTCAAGCGATATTAGGAGCCGGGAAGTCTCTCCCAGATGTGGTTTGCAGTGAAACCCGAACCATTAATGGTCTTGATAAAGGTGTTCGAGATATTGCGGTCAATTACTGCACCCAAGCAAAATCTATCATTGAAACCAACGAGTTAACTATTACTCGTTTCAATGAAATTACCCAACGTCAACAGGCTGACCCCGCGTTACAAAAACGCATTCAAGGGGAACTCCAGCGCCTACAAAACTAATCTGAGATTTTCTCAAATTTAACTCTATATATGATCAACCTGCTATGAAAACTACATTACTATTTCGTCAAATTCTATCGAAATCCTTAACCGTTGCGATTCTATCCGGTTGTGGTGTTTTTATGGGATGGAGTCAAACGCCATCCCAAGCTTTTCCGTCCTTAAGTTGGGGTTCGCCCGCCCAAGCTCAAGATAGTTTTAACTATACTGAAGAAACGATTAAAAATTATGCCCGGGCAGCCTTAGCGTTAGAATCCCGACGTCATGAAGTAGCCAATGAAATTAAAAAAATTGTTGGAGATGTTCCCCGAATTATTTGTGATCAACCGACCAGTTTTAATGCCTTACCCGGGAATGCGCCTCAATTAGCAGTGAGTTACTGTGACCAAGCCAAACGAATTATTGAATCAAAAGGATTAACAATTTCTCAGTTCAATGATATGACCCGTCATCAACAAAATGATCCGCGTTTTAGACAACGAATTCAAGCGGAAATTTTAAAATTATTACAATCAGGCACAAACTAAGGAATGGGAAAGTAATAACTTGATGAATTATTAGATATAATGAAGTATAGCCACTGATGGCAGATTTTACAAAAATCAAGAGAACCGGGCATCGGATTTTTCGATTAAATTACACAGCTTGACCTGAAAACCCATGT
>DATNRE010000830.1:0-6588 GCA_036703685.1 Candidatus Obscuribacterales bacterium | reverse complement strand
TGCTGGTTCCAGGCAGTGATGCCAAGACTGCTCAAAGTGTACTTTGTGAAACCACTGTCCCAGGAACTCCTGTTGCTACGACCAATGATGGAACTGTTGTAGGTTGTGCAGCCTCCATGACCGTTGTGACCAAGTAGTAAGTATTAGTTTGAAGGAATTTAATTTCCTTGTTAAAAACAATAAGCAGGTGGAGTTGTTATTCCTACCTGCTTTGTTGTATGTATTTTTAAAATAACTAAATAGAATAATATGGTTACTCAAGATTTACTAGCTATGACCTCGGATTGGCAAGAAAAAGCTGAACAATTATTATTAAAAAAGAATTATACCGAGGCTGAAAAGCTCTATGAACAGGCCATTGAAGTTCAACCGGAAATAAAATCCCACTATTGGCATTTAGGATTGATGTTGCTATTGCAGGGGCAAGAAGCAGAGGCACAAACCACTTGGTTATTTGGGATGGCCGATGGAGAGCCAGAACAAGTAGAGGAGTGGACTCAAGAATTAATTCAGGTTTTGGAAACCGAGGCCGAGCGACAACGCTTAGAATTAGAAGACTATGCCGTAGCCTGGGCAATTCGACAACATATCCGCGAAATTCAGCCGACGGATATTAATAATCTTGTACATTTAACCGGATTATCAATCTGTTTACGCACCTACACCGGTCGAGAACCGATTGAATTAGGTTTGCTGGAGTTGCTCAAACAAGAATCCGCAACGGTAGATTCAGACTTATTACTCCAAGTGATTAAAAGTGTTGTAGATAGCGCTCCCTTACTCACTTCATCCCTGAATTTAACAGAAGCCAGTTTAGTTCATATTCAGAACACCGATGTCTTTATTAATCAACTGATCATTCCTTTTGTCTATAAAATGGCTCACTCAGCCAAACAACTCAGTACCGCCGCCAAATTTACTGAACTGGGTTTGCGTTTAGCTCCTGAACATCCTGAATTACTCTGTTTTAGTGCTTCTGTATATCAAGATAGTAACCGTTTTGACCAGGGAATCCAAGCTGCTAAACTCTATTTTTCCCTAACGAAAAATTTAGCCGAAAAATTTTTTGCTATCCACCTGATTATGCGGGGATTAATGAGTGCCGGCGGCTACTGGAAAGAATTTGTTGAAACCACGCAACAGCAAAAAGATTTATTAAAATTGTTATTAGAGGAACGGCCAACCGATTTATCACAAGTGGAGACGATTAGATTATTTAATACAATGTTTTTTTCCCCTTACTTTAAAGATAATCCTCAAGAAAATACCAGGCTAAGAAGTGAAGTTTCTAACCTGGCTCAATTAAATATAGAAAACTATGCGAAGGAACAAATAGAACGATATCGCCACCGACAAACTACCCGTTTCCACCAGCCTGCTGTTGAACGACGCTTAAAAATCGGATATATTTCCCACTGTTTTCGTTCCCATTCCGTGGGTTGGCTGGCGCGGTGGTTATTTCAATATCATAACAAAGAGAAGTTTGAAATTTATGGTTATTTTATTTGTTATGACCATTATAATTACAATCAAGTACAACAGTGGTATGTTAATAATATTGAAAACGTTCGTAAATTAGACTTTAGTGGTCTCGAAGCGGCAGACAAAATTGATGAAGATGAAATTGATATTTTAATTGATCTCGATAGTCTGACTTTGACAACAACTGCTGAGGCTATGGCCGTTAAACCTGCTCCGGTGCAAGTCACTTGGTTGGGCTGGGATGCGTCCGAAATTCCCACTATTGATTATTATATTGCTGACCCTTATGTGTTAACTGAAGACGCTCAAAGTTACTACAATGAAAAAATTTGGCGTCTCCCTCAAACTTATTTGGCTGTCGATGGCTTTGAAGTCGGTATTCCCAACGTTCGCCGAGATCAGTTGGATATTCCCAGTGATGCGATTATTTATTTTACGGCTCAACGGGGATATAAATATCATCCCCACACCGCCCAATTACAATTAGCAATTCTCAAAGCTGTTCCTAATAGTTATTTTATTATTAAAGGAGTAGCCGATCAAAAATCACTCAAAACTTTTTATTCTGAAATTGCTGACTCTGTAGGGGTAGATTGCGATCGCTTAAAACTACTCCCGTCTTCACCCACAGAAGCCGTCCATCGCGCTAATTTAGCCATTGCTGATGTGGTACTCGATACCTACCCTTATAATGGGGCGACAACCACCATGGAAACTCTATGGATGGGGATTCCGATGGTAACTCTAGTCGGACAACAATTTTCAGCCCGAAATAGTTATACCATGATGACCAATGCGGGAATTACCGAGGGAATTGCTTGGACAGATGAGGAATATGTACAATGGGGGATTAAGTTAGGAACGGATGAAAATTTGCGAAGTCAAATTTATTGGAAATTGATCAAAAATCGACAAACGGCTCCGTTATGGAATGGCAAACAATTTACCCGGGAAATGGAAAATGCTTATGAACAGATGTGGTTAAATTATATTAATAATAAAACTTAAATTTGTAATTTATGGTTAAAAAAACAATAGCAAGGGCGAGGCGAGCCTCTCTCCTACAAAGGAATTGAGATATTTTTTTAAGACCAATAAATCTGTTAATTTTTTACTTAAACTACTCCAATGAATTTACTAAACGGGAATCAACAAGGGATTAAATATCTGGAAACAGGCGATTATGTTGCCGCTATCAATCATTATGAAGAACTGATTAATACTCAACCAGAAATCATTTCCTCTTACTGGTATTTGGGTTTATTACTGTTGCTACAAGGACAGGAAGTTGAAGCTCAAACGACTTGGTTAGTAGCAATGGCGGAGGGAGAACCGGAAGAAATTGAACAGTGGACAAAGGAATTAATCCAAGTTTTAGAAACGGAAGCCGAACGCCAACAGCTAATATTAGAAGACCAGACAAAAGCCTGGGTAATTCGTCAGCATATTCGGGAAATTGATCCCACATATATTAACAATTTATTGCATTTAGTTCAATTATCTGCTATAGGTCAAACCTATACGGGTGAAGAACTAATTGAATGGGGAATTTTGGATTTACTTAACTCCGATCCTATTCCAACCACAGAAATTAATCCTGAACTTTTACTTCAAGTTTTAGATAAAATTTGCCAGCAAGCACCTGAATATCCTTCATCATACCAATTTGCAGAAACTTGTCTTAATTATATTACCGATATTCAATCTTATCTCAATTTTTTAATTCCATTTATTTATAAATTAGCTTACTCTCGACATCAAACAAATCTCTCGATTAAGTTTACAGAGCTAGGGTTAAAATTGCATCCTAACCATCCCGAATTACTCCGATGTCTGTCTATGTTTTATCAAGACATTGGGGAATATGCTAAAGGAATAGAAGCGGCGGAGTATTGTTACTCGATGGCGGAAGATTTCCCCGATCAAGTTTATGCGAGATTTTTATTACTTCGAGGTTTAATGAGTGCGGGTGGACGCTGGAAACAGGTCTGCTCGGTGATGGAAGATTACCACTCCCTGCTAACTCGGTTAGTCACAGAAAAGCCAACTTTTTCCTATGATTTAACGGTGGGTTGTTTTACCACAACTTTTTTCTTTCCCTATTTTCAAGATAAAATTCAGGAAAATTTATTAATTCGGCGCGAAGTTTCGCAATTTCTTCAGTCTAATATAGAAAGTCAAATTCCGCAGGTTATAGAGCAATGTCGTCAGTGGAAATCTCGGCCCAAAGCTTTGATATCTGACGAAAAACCTCTAAAAATTGGCTATGTTTCTCATTGTTTACGTGGTCATTCTGTTGGTTGGTTAACCCGGAGTTTATTTGAACACCATGATCGAGAAAAATTTGTTATTCATACCTATTTATTGGCGGCTTTAGATCAACCAGATGAATTACAAAACTGGTTTATTAATAAAAGCAATAAAGCCCATCAATTAGGGTTAGAAGGGAGGAAAGTCGCCCAAAAAATCTATGAAGATGAGATTGATATTTTAGTGGATCTTGATAGCTTAACGTTAAGCTCTACCTGTGAAACCTTAGCCATTAAACCAGCACCCATTCAAGTGACTTGGTTGGGTTGGGATGGGTCTGAAATTCCATCTATTGACTATTTTATTGCTGACCCCTATGTGTTACCTGAAGATGCTCAAAATTACTACAGTGAAAAGATTTGGCGTTTACCTCAAACCTATATTGCTGTGGATGGTTTTGAAGTCGCTGTTGCTAATATTCGTCGAGATCAGTTAGATATTCCTAATGATGCTATTATTTATTTTACGGCTCAACGAGGATATAAATATCATCCTGATACGGCTAAATTACAGTTACAAATTTTAAAGGAAGTTCCTAATAGTTATTTCCTGATTAAAGGCATGGCGGATCAAGAATCTTTGAAAACATTTTATGCTGAAATTGCTGACTCTGTGGGTGTAGATTGCGATCGCTTAAAACTCCTACCCTTATCAGCCACAGAAGCCATCCATAGAGCTAATTTAGCCATTGCTGATGTGGTACTCGATACCTACCCTTATAATGGGGCGACAACCACCATGGAAACTCTGTGGATGGGGATTCCATTGGTAACAAGAGTCGGGCAACAATTCTCAGCCAGAAATAGTTATGCCATGATGATTAATGCCGGAATTACAGAGGGAATTGCTTGGACAGATGAGGAATATGTGGAATGGGGAATTAAGTTAGGAAAAGATGAGAATTTACGCCAACAAATTGCTTGGAAATTAAGAAAAAATCGACATACGGCTCCGTTGTGGAATGCAAAACAATTTACCCGTGAAATGGAAAATGCTTATCAACAAATGTGGTTAAACTATATTGAGGGTAAAAATTAATTCAACGATAGTAGGATTTTTTGTAACCTATAGCAATCCTATTTGAGTTGTGTCCAAAATTCCTGGGCAATAGGGAACAGGGAATACTTCTGGCTGTTTCATGTCAGTATTAAAATGTTACAACCTATTTAGGATTGCTATAGTTAACAGCCAATCGTTGTACCGTGGTAGATTGTAGATTTATATAAGTTCAATATGGCAAAAGTATCCCCTCAAACTTTGATGATTATTTTCAACCTGCAACGACGTTTAGTTGAATTGATCGATCAAGCAAAAACAGCCGAGTACAATTTGTTTGAAGCGTATGGTGAGACGGAGGAAACAATTCCAGAATTGGAACAATTACAAAATGGCGCAGAACGTCTGAGAAATCCTTATTCACGTCTAGCTACTCTGACATTAGCGATCGCTGAGGCTCAACCTATTGCTCCTACTGCTATGATCAATTTATTGAGTCAAACTATTGAACAAGCTTCAGTAACAGCTGATGCGGTGGAAGCAACCACTCAAGAAAGTAAAAGGATCTGGAACCTACCATGAATAAACCACGCACAATACCTGATGCAGAGACAAGAGCACGTTCTGTTGCAAACTGGCGGGAGGCTATTTGCAAAATTGACGCTGTTACCCTCGCACTGGATGAATTAATTGCTATGGTGGAAGAACATAACCGTCACAGTCCACTCACTTTATACCGATTAGCTAAGTGCAAGGGTGAAGCGGTAGAAAACAAGAGTGAGACTTAATGTTAAAGAATAATTTTTGAAAAAGTCAGCCATGAAATCAATTTCGGTCGTAGAGATGTTCCATTTAACATTTCTACGACCAGTTTTAAAGGGTTAATAAAGGCAAGTTTTTAGTGTTCTAAATCATAAATTGGGATGATTTCTGCTCCGACAGATGCGATCGCTTCTTGATTTTCCTGCTCTAATTTAATTCGACCCGTTAAATGCGAAACTAGAGCCTGCCATTGTATCGGACTTAATTGCCCAATTAGCGCAATTTCAGGCCCTTCATCAATCTCTAATTCTTCTTCCATAAGTAAATTTATGACGATGCTTGAAAGAATTAAATTTGCAGTCTCATCTGAATTATTACTATTATCAATCAGTATAGTAATCTGTTCTTTATGGGGATGAGTGATCAAACTCTTTATAATTTGTTTTAACTCAGCTGTTAAAGATATTTCTGACTGAGACCAATCAGGAAAAATAACTAAATTACGATCTCTAAGCGGTAGATTAATTTGAGGTTCAGTTATGGATAAGTTGCAAATTTCTAACCTGTCGTTGTGATTTTGTTGATAGGCAATAACTGTTTCTAAGAAACGTAATGCCGTTGGAACAGGACTATAATGTTCAATCGCCCACTGACGACCTTCTGTTGAAATTTTTTCTAATATTTGAGGTTCATTGATAATTCGATCAACTGTTGCTTGAAGGTTATCAAGATCAATACCGATATAATGTCGCCAGTTTTCTGGCTTTACGGGTAAATTAACACCATATTTATCAAAATCGACATGAAAGGTAACGCATCCAGCCGCTAAAGATTCCCAAAATCTCCAACTATCCCACCACTCTACTCGTGGCTCGTTGGTATAGGAATTTATGGCAATACAACCTCCGAAACAGGCACAAGCAATGGTTGATGTTAAACGTTGATAATAGCTGGGATAATGCCGTTTATCGGTTTGCAGCCAGTGTAAATAGTTATAACTATCTTGAGGGGGTTCATCAAAATTATCAATGGATATAT
>DATNRE010000829.1:0-1552 GCA_036703685.1 Candidatus Obscuribacterales bacterium | reverse complement strand
ACCTTTGCGGAGAAATTCAGCAGGGAGTATTTCAACATTATTAGCAGTCATCACCACGAACACCGGGCTGGTTTTTTCTTGCATCCAAGTGATTAAACTGCCAAACACCCGGCGACTTGTACCTGAATCTCCATCAGAACCATTGTTAATATTGCCAAACGCTTTATCAGCTTCATCAATCCACAACACACAAGGGGCTATGGCTTCTGCTAATTTAATTACCTGTCGCACCCGACTCTCACTCTCTCCAACAATCCCTCCAAATAACCTTCCAACATCCAATCTCAATAACGGTAATTTCCATTCGGCAGCTATGGTTTTGGCAGAAAGTGATTTACCTGTGCCTTGAATACCTGCAAGTAGCACACCTTTGGGACTGGGTAAGCCATATTCACGAGCGGCATCAGTGAAGCTGTGCGATCGCAATCTCACCCAAGCCTTTAAATTCTCCAAACCCCCAACGGACTCTAACCCTGATTGATGGGGGATAAATTCTAGGATGCCTGTCTCTCTGATGGTTTGACGTTTCTCCTCGATGATTACCCCAATGGCACTTTCATCAACTTTCCCAGACCGGGCTAGGCATTTGGCTAATACACGGGCTATGCGGCACCGAGTTAACCCCTGGCAGGCTTTGAGCAATTGTTCCCGATGGTCTGACGATAACTTTAATTTCTTGCCAACCAATTTATCAACTAACTCCGAGATTTCCCCGATGCTAGGCAAACTAAAATCTACAATTGTTGTTTCTTCCCTGAGTTCTGTAGGTAATCTCAATTGATCACTTAGAATCACCAAACAACGACGGTCACGACTCATTTCCCGGGCTAGATTCTTGATTTCCCGAACTAACGGTAATTGACCAGGATTTATTTGATTATTAGTTCCTGGGGCTATTAAACAACCTAAATCTTTTAGGACAAATATTGCGGATTGATCTTTAGGAGATTTAGCTATTCGAGTTAAAGCCCCCATGGGTTGACCTTTATCGGCATTATTGTCATTCCAACCTCTTGAGAAATCCCAAAAATAAATCTGTGATTTTCTTGACTTAGCTACATTCAAAAGTTCTTCTTCTGCTGGTTCTTCTTCGGCAGACACCACATAAATTAATGGAAATCTCGCCGCCAACATTAATTCTAATTCTCCCATTGTTCCCCCCATTTATCCTTAATTGCTTGCATTCTTTGTTGAGCCCAATCCATTGCAGCTTGATTGTTTTTGATTTGTTCCTCTGGAGTTTGTCCTAAATGCTTTAAAAGTGGGTTTTTATTAGAGGTTTGAGCTTGAGTTTTTATTAGAGCCTTTAGTTCTTCAACTTCTTGCTCCAATTCTCTAATCCTTTCCTGAATATCTTGATTTTCTTGCATATCAGCATTCTGTTATTGTTATTCTGTTATTCCCAAAACACTTTCTGCTATGGGAATAACGTTATTGATTATTTAGCAACTTTTTTCTTACCCGAATTAATAGAAGTAACCGAAGCAGGAATTGGGGGAATGATAGTTTGTTTGAGTTGAGTTCTCAAGCTATTGATTTCCTCGTCCTGTTC
>DATNRE010000828.1:0-3630 GCA_036703685.1 Candidatus Obscuribacterales bacterium | reverse complement strand
GAACATCTATAGAATTATCCGTTGCCGATCAAAATATTAAATCTTTTCAATTGCAGCCTAAATTAATAGGAACGCCTAAAAATGTACAAGTTTGGAGAGATCAAACGATGGCAATTGATCAAGGAGATGATGTGGCGAATTGGCTAAAAAATGCTTTAAAACAGGATAATCAACCTAATTTAAGGTTAGTGCGTCAATCTCCTAATTTTATTCGACCCGTTGACCCTAATTATGCTGTTAATCCCGATAATCAGGTGAGTTTTGCCGACGGTTATCCCTGTTTATTAACTAATACTGCATCCTTAACTGAATTAAACCGAAAACTTCAAGAAACCTATCCAACAGCATCAGAAGAAATTCCCATGAATCGATTTAGACCTAATCTGGTCATTGACACTAATCAACCTTTTATTGAAGATCAATGGAAAACTATTTTAATTGGAGAGATTTATTTTGATTTAGTTAAACCCTGTAGTCGCTGTATTGTCACCACCACGGATCAAGAAAGTGGGGAACGTAACCCCTTAAAAGAACCTTTAAAAACCCTCGCTACCTTTCGACAACAACCCCGTGGGGTGATGTTTGGTGTGAATATTATTCCTCGGAATACGGGGACAATTCGGGTGGGAGATATTGTTGAAGTCATGGAAACCTATTAAGGTCAGGACTTACGCACCCAACCAAAGAAACCGGGTTTTTAATACTTTGTTGTAACCCACATATTATCTAAAAAACCCGGTTTCTGGGCCAACCTGTAAGTCCTTAAGGTCTTAAAGTGAATTTTTGTTACAAGCGCGAGTCAGAGTTACGGAGACTTATCACCTAGAAACCCCCAATAATAGAGGATTTAACACCGAATTAAACTTGAACTTATGGCAAAAATTGAGTAAAATTTAATACTATACAGAATATTGCGTTGTGGGGTGCAGCCCAAATGACCTATAGCCTGAGAATTGCTGATTTACCTAGTGATGAGCGTCCCCGGGAACGGTTAATGGCCATCGGTTCCAGAAATTTAGCCACGGCTGAATTAATTGCAATTTTACTGGGAACAGGACAGGGTAAGGGGAAATTATCGGCGGTTGGTTTGGGACAATATATCTTAAATCAGTTGGGTCAGCATCAACGTGATCCCTTAGCGGTATTACGGGATATTGGGGTTCACGAATTGACGGAAATTCATGGGATTGGGCCAGCGAAAGCTACCACAATTTTAGCGGCCGTTGAGTTGGGAAAACGGGTTTTTCAGTCCAAACCCCCCGATTTAGCCATCATTGAGACTCCCCAAGCCGCCGCCGACGCCCTCAGTCATGATTTGATGTGGCAACCCCAAGAACGTTTTGCGGTGTTGCTATTAGACGTAAAACACCGTCTGTTAGGAACTAAAGTCATAACAATTGGAAGTGCCACGGAAACCATCGCCCATCCCCGGGATATTTTTAAAGAAGTCTTGAAAAGTGGCGCAACCCGGGTAATTGTTTCCCATAACCACCCCTCGGGGAATGTTGAACCCAGTGCAGAAGATATTAATTTAACTCGTCAATTGTTGCAAGGGGCGCAATTTTTATCCATTCCAATTTTAGATCATATTATTTTAGGAAATGGTAATTATTTAAGTTTAAGAACCACTACCTCTTTATGGGAAGAATATCCCCAAACCGAGTAAATTTTTACTATAGCGCTACGCATTACAGTTAGGACATTTCTAAATCCTGAAACCCTTTCACTTCTTACTGTTCCCTGTTCCCTGTTCCCTGTTCCCTGTTCCCTTGCGCGTAGCGCTATACTTTTAGGATTTAACGTGCTTAATTAACAACTGAGCGATCGCTTGTAATTGTTGTTTATTAAAGGTTTTTAATAGAACTTTAACTACTTCTTTCGGATCGGCCGGAATCGTGATTTCTTGAGTAGCAGGTTTAGCTGTGGCTTTTGCACCCGCCAGGGACGATAAAGCCGCACTCGGGGCAATGGAACTGGCTTTTCCTGCTTGTAAAAGTTCCGCCCCCTGCTTTAATTCATTAATAATTGGGTTAGCTAAAACCTTAAAAGAATTTTTGGGATTGGCGATCGCCCCATGGGCCGTTTTCACTAAGGCTTGCCAAGGCTCAATTCCTACCCCAACTTTAGTTAAGCGAGCGCATAAACCCGCCAATTGTTTCCGAGTTTCTGGAGATTCGGTCTGTTTAAATCCCTGCAACATCGGTTTGAGCACCGTCATCACTTGATTAACCGCATTAGCCACCCCAGGTGTTGCTGTAGCTGGTGCTGTTGCCGCTTTTGCGGGGGCTGCGGCCACCTTCCCACTCATTAAATCCTTCAAGTGGTTTTCTAACTTGTCATACAAAGGGAGGGCAGCCTGGAGAATTTTTTCCCCCATTTCTTCAGAAAGTCCAGCCGGACTCGCCGCCCGATCAATTAAATTTTTTAATACTTCAAACCCCTTACTATAAAGGGTTTGGGTTGTAGCATCAATTTTTAAAGGTGTGTCCTTAACCAACTTAAAACAATCTTCTAAGCGTTTAGATACCTTATTAATACTAGCCAGACTGGGCATATTCTCCATCAACATCGCCGCCGCCCCCTTAATAGAGTGAGCCGCTCGATAGATAGATGCCACTTCCTCTCGGTCTGGATCGGCCATAATGGCGGGGAGCTTTGTTACCCCCATTTTCAGGGTTTCGAGACGCTCCTCCGCCTCTTCCATGAAGATAGCAAAGATCTTTTGGTCTTGGTTTGTTGGCACAGCAGCCCTCCTAAACCCTTGAATCAGTTATCAGTCATCAGTCATCAGTTATCAGTGTAAGAGTTGATCAGTTATTGGTCAACCGGAATTTCTGAAGGAGGCAGTTTTTCCAGATGAATTAAGGCTTCCATAACTGATTTAACAATCGGTGCGGCCACAATGCCCCCGGCGCGACCTTCTAAGGGTTCATCCACCACCGCCACCACCACATAACGGGGATGGTCAACACTCAAAATCCCGACAAAACTGGTAATTAGGGCGTTGGAAGAATAGCCACCATCGGCCGATGCTTTTTGGGCTGTACCCGTTTTGCCCGCAATTCGATACCCGTCTATGGCGGCTCGGGTTCCGGTTCCTCCTTCTTTAACAACGGTTTCCATCATTTGTAAAACAGCATTGGCAGTTTCCGAGGAGAACACCTGTTCTGGCTCCCCCAGGGGCAATTTCCAATACAGTTGGCTTTTACTGTTATATAACCCTTGAACCACGTGGGGCGTCACCAGTTTACCGCCATTGGCTAAAAGACTATTCAGTTGGGCCAGTTGAATCGGGGTAATCGAAAATCCTTGGCCAAAAGCGGTAGTTGCGGGTTCAATGGGGGCGGAGACAAATTGTTCTTTCGACTTGAGGGTACTGGTGGCGGCAAAGGGTAAATCAATGCCCAGGGTTGATCCTAAGCCTAAACGTTTTAAGCCTTGATAAAATACCTCCGGCTCCATCCGTTGCATAATTCGCACCATGCCGACGTTACTAGAATATTTGACCACATCGGTAATATTAATTCCGCCTCTGGCTGCACCATCGGCATTTTGAATCGGCCAGCCTCCGATCTGAATTCGGCCTTCATCATTGACCACCGTATCTGGTTGAATGACTCCCGCTTCTAA
>DATNRE010000827.1:0-2887 GCA_036703685.1 Candidatus Obscuribacterales bacterium | reverse complement strand
TACAGCAATTAGTGCAAGAAATTACTATTTCTAACAATTCTGAGCTAAACCCATCTAATTCTTTAGTTAATGAGGTTAAAAAGACATTTAATGTTACTCCTGCTGTACCAGGAAGCGGTTATACCGATACAGCAATTAATCATGATCAGATATTAGCTAATACTCTATTAGGTGAGTCATGATTAAAGCGGTTATTGCTGATACAACTCCTCTTTATGCCTTAGTTGATTCTAGTGATCAATACCACCTAAAAGCTCGACAAGAATTATCACAAATTCAGCAATTCAATTTGCAAGTGATGATTCCTTATCCTATTGTTTTGGAAACTTATACTTTGGTTTTGTACCGTTTAGGTATTCAAAGAGCTATTAAATTTTCTGAATAAATTAAAGAGTCGGCTGAGTTGATTCATCCTTTAATATTACTCCTGCTGTACAAAGAAAATTCGGAAGTGCAAAAGGTTTAATTTCAATGTCACCTGATTTTGATGAGCCGTTAGAAGATTTCAAGGATTATATAGCAGTCGCCACATCTATTAGGACATTCTTGAAAGCTAAAAGCTGCTCACAGTAAGTATTTACCTATTGCCCATTGCCTATTCCCTATTGCCTCTTGCTATATGTAATGAAAGGTGAGTTTTTGTAAGTATTTTTTCACCGGATTAAATCTGAATCTTCATCTTCCACATCAAAATTATTATCAGAATACAATTCTAAACGTTGCAGATTTCGCTCTCGTAACTGATGGGAATTTCTGCCCTGTCCGGGCAGACGATTCACGGGGCGGCGCGACAATTCCGGGGAAGAAGTTTTGCGAGTAAAGGTTTTCCAAGCCACTCGAATTCCGGTAAAAATTCCCCCCGTAGTCGATTGTAATTTTCTGGCTTGCACTCGGGCACTATCTAACCCTTGATCAACCTGTTTAACCACTTGACTCGCGCTTTGTACCCCCTCGCTCACATCCTCCGTCAGTTCGGTAATTTCCAACCCGGTTAACCGAATGGATTCCAAAGTGGGCGGAAATTCCCGGGCTAGAGTATCGGCCAATTTTTCCACACTCCGAGCCGCCCTGGCAATGGCTTGCAAAGCAGGTAAAGCCGCAATCACAACAGCAGTAAGGCTGGCTGCAACAAAAAACAGTGACAGTCCAAGCCAAAATAAAGGTTCAGTCACTGGATTTCCATTAACAACAAAATATTTTTCTTTCTCCCCATTAGTATAGCGATTTTCCCCAAAAATCCCCGATCCTTAGCGTTCTCCGGTGGTTTTTGCCGACTCCGGGAGATGTTTTTCAGCATCGGCTTTATAGAGGGTTTGTTGTTGTTGACTGGCTTCTAATCCGGCCGAAATCGCTTCCTTGAGACGAATCAGAGTTTCATCCCAATTGCGTAATGCAGATTCCGAAAGTCGATTAGCCTGCAACTGAACATTGATCGATAAATCTTCAGCCAATTCCGGCAAAGCCTCGGCCGATTTTTTGAGCAACTGTTGGGTTTCTTTCCCAGAACGAGGGGCCACCAATAAACCGACCACCGTACCGACCACCGACCCCAAGACCAAACCCCCCAAAAACTTTCCTAACCGTTGATTTGACATATTGAATCGCAATACCAATTCCATCATTTTAGACTTTTTTTAGTTGTCAGTAACAATTTCTGTAACGAGGGCATTGAATAAAAGTTCAGCCATTTTGGAGATTAAACAGGCTCTTGCTTTGTTGCGGTGTTTGCCCTTAGAAATTTTGATTTCTAAATATCCCCGCAATTTTTTACCCAGTTCGGTTTTTAGGAACGGTGATCTATTCCGTTCAATAGTTCGCAGTGACCAAAGAAATAACTGTTCCCGGCATAGTCCTGAACCTGCTCGCCGGGATTTTTTCTTATCCCCGGAATCTTCACGGGTATTGGCCACACCAATTGCCTTTCGGAACCGTCGCAAGCTTAAATATTTTTTCGTGGGTTTTTTGGAAATTCTCCCCCGACTGGTGACAACTTCCGGTTTCCCATCTTTGAGAAAATCTTCTATGGGGTAGATATAGGACAACAACATTGCAGACAATTTTAACCCTAACTCAAACTCCTTAAACACTTTCCGGTAACTATCAAACTCTGGGTACATCAGAATGCTTTCTAACTCAATCTCTAATTTTTTAGAGGCATCCATATAATGTGAAAGTTCCCTGGCTTCAAACTTTAATTCCTCTGTAATTGGGGAACTGGCAATGGATTTAGATAATAGATTATCGTATCGTTCAGATTTGGAAATCCCCGCTAACCACCGGAAAAACAGGGGGGCGTTCATTGTGATCCGATCGCTAACTTCTGGGAACTGCCAGCACAGTTGCTGCTTTATCCTGTTGAAAATCCGGTTTTGTATGTGATTATAGCTGCGGATTGTTAAGTTAATTTCCCTAAGTCTAACTATTATGGGGTCGCGCTGTTGAACAAACCGACGGGATGATTCATTGTATCTAAACCAATAACAGGCTAGAGCGTAAGCATCAATTTCGTCATCTTTGTCGGGGAAATTTAACGTTTCACTCCTAAATTTAGGAAGTCTGTTGTTATGAACTAAAACCACTTTGATTCCGTGGGCTGCTAGTTGATCAATCCATAAACGGGCGTAATGTACTCCAGTGGGTTCAATTACCACAACATCGGGATTGTGAGCTAAAACTAAATGTAATCCTTCAACGTTTAAAAATGCCATGTTGAATTCCGTTTGCCAAAATTGCTCCTTTGGGTCAATAGGTTCGGATTCAAGACAGCAAAAAATCAGCCGATTCTTACAGATATCAGCACCAATAACTTTAGGCATAATATTGCGTTTTTATGGGTGTAAAGAGTTGTAAGAAAGCAATCCCAAGATTCACCCACTGGGCAGAAGCC
>DATNRE010000826.1:0-7639 GCA_036703685.1 Candidatus Obscuribacterales bacterium | reverse complement strand
CGTTTAACCCCTGAAGGCGTTAAGCTGTGTTAATATCGGTCAAATCTTATCGCAAAATCCAGCCAATGGGTAGTGTTTTGGTATTGAACGCCTCCTATGAGCCACTCAATATTACGACTTGGCGACGGGCGGTTGTCTTATTACTCAAAGAAAAAGCCGAGCAGGTTGAGCATAATGGAAAATTCCTTCTCCCTGATTTTCCATTGCCCACTGTGATTAGGCTGCGCCACTATGTTCGAGTTCCCTATAAGGATATCCCACTCACCCGAAGGAATATATTGCACCGGGATAGCCACTCTTGTCAATACTGTGGTCATACCGGAGAGGATTTAACTCTAGATCACATTATTCCCCGATCTCGTGGGGGCGGAGATACCTGGGAAAACTTGGTTTCAGCCTGTGTTTGCTGTAATGTCAGAAAGGGCAGTCGCACCCCCAAAGAGGCGGGAATGACTTTGCGTACCCCACCGCGTAAACCCCATAGTAGCCTCTATTTTGAGGTGACTCGGCACGTTAAAAGCGGTATGAACAAAGAGTGGCAAAAGTATGTAATTGGCCTTTAATATTGCATTCAGTTGAATGGGGAGCAGGGGGAGCAGGGGGAGCAGGGGGAGCAGGGGAGGTAAACTCTTTCTATTAACCATTACCCATTCCCCATTCCCCATTACCCATTCCCTGTTCCCTGTTCCCTGTTCCCTGTTCCCTGTTCCCTGTTCCCTGTTCCCTTAAGATAATTTAAAATCGCTCTGTTTCTGACCGAGTGGGTGGTTGAATGCTTCCAGGTTGGTTAATAAACAGGTTAGCTGCACCGTCGTTTTGATAAATACAATTAATGGTGGGATTAGTTTCTAATTCCCCCGTAAATCCAAAGGTATTCATGCGTTGTCTACAATCTCGCTCTTGTTCATTATTAAGCAGATTCCGTTGTTTTAAAATTGCCCAGTTGCTGGTACGCAGAACACATCCGGGTTGGAGTTTGGGCTGTGTTACATAGACATTGAAGGGGTTTAGGGTGACAAAGACGCGCAGATCTGTGACCATTGCACTCGCGCCGAATTTAATACAGGTTTCGGTATTCGGTGCATTTTGGTCAATAAATTGGCTAGAGGCTACGTTAGATGGGTTTAAGGTGGTGGTGGAACTGATTGCAATTCCAATCCCAATTCCTAAAATCAGTACCCCACCAATTACTGCTAAAGCCGTGTAATTAAAGAGTGAAGATTTAGCAGGTGCCATTTTGGTTCTACGTCTCATAAAAACTTAACAGGGTTGAAACACTCAAACTAGAGTAGGGCATTTCCCTTCTGATATGTTATCGCGTTTGGCCGTCGGTTGTGGGTAATTGAAAATTGAATGGTGCGCGCGCTGGTCGCTTATACACCCTACGGTCTGTTTCTATTCTTCCCCGCAGGTCTTCTTGAGCATTAACGGTTAGTAACCTTGTCGCGATCGCAATCATTCATTAAACTGTATAAAGTCTGATTATTCAAAGAGTCTATTTACCCTCAAGCCTTTAATTTTTTCAAAAAGGAGAAAAAGCCGTGTCTGTTGAGACCGTACAAAAGAGTGCCACCGTTAGAAAAATTGCCCCCCGTTATCGGGTTTTGCTACATAACGATGATTATAATTCCATGGAGTATGTTGTCCAAGTGTTGATGACGACGGTTCCGAGTTTGACTCAACCCCAGGCGGTGAGTATTATGATGGAAGCCCATACTAATAATATTGCTTTGGTGATTACTTGTGCTCAAGAACACGCGGAATTTTACTGCGAAACCTTGAAAAATCACGGACTGATTAGTACGATTGAACCGGATGAATAAACCTCCTAAAATATAGGAAAATTGGTTTGAAATACAATTTTGAATTTTTAAGAGAATCTCCTGCTTTTCTGAGAATTGTTATTTTTCTCCTGGTTTTGGTGTTGCTTTGGCTTCCCCTGGCGGCACCTTTTTATTTGTGGGTGAGCGATCGCAATTTCGTCAGTATTATTACCTTAATTTTTCTCTATATTGAGTTTATTATTTTAATTCACTTCTGGGCAAAATTAATTGATCGTGAATCCCGCCCCCTAACTCGGTATGGTTTAGTGTTTAATCCTAAAAATTATCAAAATTATTTCAAAGGATTATTATTAGGATTATTGAGTTTAATGGGATTATTTATCATAGAATCCCTGTTCGGTTGGGTCAGGTGGCAAGCTCCTAACCCTGACTTTTTAAGAATTGTTTTAGAAGGGTTTTTAGTCGCTTTGGGAATTGGTTTTGCGGAAGAATTATTTTTTAGGGGATGGTTACTCGATGAACTAAACCGGGATTATAAACCTAAAATTGCTTTAGGAATTAATAGTATAATTTTTGCCGGGTTACATTTTATTAAACCCTTAGCAGAAATTCAAAGAACTGCTTTACAATTTCCTGGGTTGGTGTTATTAGGATTAATATTAGTTATCTCGAAATTAGCTTGGTTTCCCATTTCTTCTAATACTTTACGGTTAAGCCCCTCCGGTTGGTTGGGTTTACCCATGGGGTTACATGGGGGTTTAGTTTGGGGTTATTATATCATTAATATTGGGCAATTAATTAATTATTCTGAAACCGTTTCTGAAGCAATTACCGGAATTGATAAAAACCCCTTAGCGGGGGTGATGGGGTTATTGTGTTTGAGTGCAATTGGAATTTTTATCTGGCAAAAATCATTATTTAGAACATTAAATTAATCCGCAAAAATATAAAAATAATTTATCTGTGTGATATAATTATTTTTATCAAAAATCAAAATTCTTTAAGGTCATGTGCCTGTTCCATAATTATTTAAGGAGGTAAATTGTTATGAATACTAAATTATATGAATACTAAATTAGTGGAATCTTTGGCTGAAATTATTCAGTCCTTGACGGCGGAAGAAAAGGATTTATTAAACCGGAAAATAAATCTAACTACTGAAATTCAACACCGTCCTTTTTATGAAGTAGCCAGCCCGGAAGAAAAAGCTAAGGTTTTTCAAGAGTGGGCGAACAGTCATCGTTTGAATACTCCCATTTTATCTGATGAGGATATTAGTAGAGAAAGTATTTATGGAGACAGAGGTTAAATGTCTTATTTAATAGATACTAATATTTTGCTCAGGAGTTCAGAACCCTCCCACCCAATGTTTTCTAGTGCAACTACAGCGATTAGTATATTGTTAAAACGAGGTGATAAATTATATATTACACCTCAAAATTTAATAGAGTTTTGGAATGTTTGCACTCGTCCTAAAAATAAAAATGGATTAGGATATTCAATTACAGAAACTAAAGAGGAAGTTGCCAAATTAAAGACAATGTTTCCCTTATTGCTGGATACCAGTGCTATTTATCCAGAATGGGAAAGGTTAGTCAGCACTTATGAAGTCAAAGGTGTTAATGTTCATGATGCTCGTTTAGTGGCTGCTATGTTGATACATAATTTAACGCATATTTTAACTTTTAATATTGAGGATTTTCGCCGTTATGTAGAAATTACTCCCGTAACCCCTGGAGATGTTACTAATTAATCTGTTGAATATCCAAGCATCTAATTTTTGGATTGAATTAACGGTTAATTTTTAGGGGTATTGGTCATTAAATAGACTACTCCCAATAATTGTTAGGCTTTAGTCCCCAGAGGGCAGGAATAAAGCCCAACAATAAGAGTTAATAAACCTGACCATCGGGCATGGTTGCACCATGTAAAATGGCATTTTGTAAATCTACACCATTGAGTTTTGCATTGCGCAAACTTGCCCCGGTTAAATTCGTTCCTTCTAAACAAGCACCATCTAAATTAGTTCCCCATAAATAGGCACCTTGAAGATTAGCTCCGGTTAAATTGGCACCGGATAAATCGGCTAAATTCAGATTAGCTTTACTCAAATCGGCATTTCTCAAATCTGCATCGCGGAGGTCAGCTTTCATTAAATTAACTAAAACAAATTGTGCTCCCCTTAAGATACTGTCATGCAAATCTGCCTGTTGTAAATTTGCTCCTTCTAAGTTAGCGCATCGCATTTGAGCCGCTTGTAATGTAGTGCCTATAAAGTTAGCACCGGACAATTTTGCCCCACTCAATTTAACGTTATTCAGGTCTAACCCACTAAAATCAATTTCTTCTAAATCTAATCCATTGAGAAAGGCACTATTCAAGGTGACTCCATTTAACTGTGCCCCTCTTAAATTCGCCCCACTTAATCTAGCTCCGGTTAAATTTGACCAGTTTAAATTGGCTTTTTCTAGGTTTGCAGACCGGAGATTAATTCCCTTTAAGTTGGCGCCACATAAATTCACCCCGCTTAAATTAGCCCGGAATAAATTTACACAAAATAGAATCGCACCACTGAGTTTGGCATTGGTTAAATCAACACAATTTAATTGGGCTCCTTGCAGGTTAGCTTTAGTTAAATCGGCTTCAATTAAATGGCTGCCTTTGAGTTTGGCATAGGTTAAATTAGTTCCATATAAAAAGGCTCCATTCAAGTTAGCATTGAGCAGGAAACAGCGTTCTAAATAGGCTCTAGCTAAGGAAGCGTCTTTTAAAATTGAACTCGATAGGTTCGCTTGATTGAGGGTAACTCCAATTAAATTTTCTGCCGTGAGATCTAACCCTCTAAAATCCCGTTCTCCGTTAATATATCGGTCAACAATTTCATTACTTTTCATGGTATTATCCTCGAACTCTATTCAAAAAATAATGCAGAGAAAATAACTTATTACCAGAAAAATTTTCGGAATCATTGTCCTACTTAATCAGGGTTAAAATTTAATAATTAAGGACTGATTAAGATTGATTAAATATCCAATATTTTCTTGACAAAAGTTAGAATAAGGCTAAGTTTATTTGAACGCCGACTCTGATCAATCTGACTCAAATCACGGGTCAAAAGATTGATGCCAACCGATCTAGTTTTTGTTCAATACTTGCTGGATTGGGTTTCTATTCTCAGTATACAATAACAATTAATTATAATTGGGTGTTTATATAAATTTTTGTAAATGCTTTAAGTCCTTAAAAAATAGAAAATTTTTGGCTATTATAGCACTTTATTAATCAGATTAACTGTGTGGAGATAAAAAAGCCCGATTTCCGTAGGAAACCGGGTTTTACATGAGAATCTCCTAATCTCAATCTAGTTTCCCTAACGGTCAACCGAACCCATAATAATATCGATACTTCCGAGAATGGCTACGAGGTCAGCGATTTTTTCTCCTCGAACTAATTCCGAGAGAATGGGTAAATTGCAGAAATCCGCCGCTCGAATTTTGAACCGCCAGGGAAAGACATTATCATCACCAATGATATAAATACCTAGTTCCCCTTTGCCACTTTCAATTCTTACATAATGTTCCCCTTTGGGAATTTTGAAAGTGGGGGCGATTTTCTTGCCAATAAATTGATAATCAAAACTATTCCATTCGGACTTCGGCCCGCCCATCATCCGTTGGGCTTCTAAATTTTCGTAGGGGCCGCCGGGCAGGGCTTCGAGGGCTTGATACAGGATTTTGAGGGATTCTCGCATTTCCCGAATCCGCACAAAATAGCGGGCTAAACAGTCTCCGGCCGTTTCCCACTGCACATCCCAGTCCAACTCGTCATAACATTCGTAGTGGTCAACTTTGCGTAAATCCCACTTCACCCCCGAGGCGCGCAACATCGGGCCGGATAATCCCCAGTTAATCGCCTGTTCCCGGGTAATTGTGCCTAAACCCTCAATCCGACGTCGGAAAATCGGGTTATTGGTAATTAAGCGTTCATATTCGTCAATTTTTGGCCCGAAATAATCGCAAAAATCCCGACATTTCTGCACCCAACCATAGGGTAAATCGGCGGCGACTCCCCCAATGCGGAAATAGTTATTATTGACCATCCGGTATCCGGTGGCCGCTTCCCAGAGATCATAAATCAGTTCCCGTTCTCGGAAAATGTAGAAAAACGGAGTTTGGGCGCCGACGTCGGCCAGGAATGGGCCAAGCCATAGGAGGTGATTGGCAATGCGGTTAAGTTCGAGCATAATCACCCGAATATATTGCGCCCGTTTGGGGACGGTGACTCCGGCCAATCGTTCCGGGCCATTTACCGTGACCGCTTCGTTGAACATTCCGGCGGCATAGTCCCAACGGCTAACGTAGGGGACATACATGACAACGCTGCGACTTTCAGCGATTTTTTCCATGCCGCGATGCAGATACCCAATCACGGGTTCACAGTCCACCACATCTTCCCCATCCAGGGTGACAATTAACCGTAAGACCCCGTGCATGGAGGGATGGTGTGGCCCCATGTTCAAGACCATGGGTTCTGTGCGGGTTTCAATTCTACTCATACTTTTATCGGTGTTCCCTAACGCGGATTTATGGCTTTCTTGGGATTTTTGTTTTAATTGCTTAATATTATAGGAATACTTGGATAGTCTGAGATCGAAGTCTTAGCAAAAAATAGTGGTAAGGGTCTGTACTTCCCCAGAAACCCGGTTTCTGAAACAGAATTTTGATTTTATCCATTAAATTAGCCCAGAAACCCGGTTTCTTAGTTGCTGTAGGATAGAGGATTAGGGTGTTAGCGATCGCAATTTTATTAATTTATATCTATTGAAAATAGTCTATGAACACACCACCCGTTAAAATTGTTGAAGTTATTAATCAGAATAAGGACGCACAATGGTTGAGAAATTAATTATAGATAACTTTGCCGGAATTGAACATTTAGAAATAGAGGTTAAAAAGATTAATATTATGATTGGCCCTCAAGCCAGTGGTAAGAGTGTCTGTGCAAAATTGTTATTTTATTTTAAAGAATTTGTATCTGAGCTAATTAAAGCAGTGGAAAATGATAGGACAAAACGTCAGTTAGATTCATCTTACTCCAATAAGTTTAAAGAGTATTTTCCTCCAAAATTCTGGGGAAATTATAATTTTGTTCTGAGGTATGAAATCAATCATGATTTTATACAAATATCTCGCAATCATTCTAAATCAACTATTTTAATTAACTATTCTGATTCCTACCAATCTGCTTTTTCTGTATTACGCAAAATTTACCGTCAAAGACAAAAGGAAATCTTAGAGAGTCTTAGCTATGATCCTTCAACTGTTGCCTTTGATATTCGCTCAGAAATGATGAACTATTTTGAAAAAACATTAGGTAAAGAGTCTACATTTATTCAATTTTTTATCCCTGCTGTCCGTTCATTTTTTGCTCATATACAAAAAAGCATTTTTTCCATTTTATCAAGCCAAAGTTTTTTAGATCCATTTCTTGAAAAATTTGGATCATTATATGAGTTCATGAAAAATATATTTGAAATCAATGAATTTGATTTAGAACGACAAAGATTCACGAATGAAAACATAAAACCATTAGTTGAAAAAATTTTATGCGGTCAGTATGTTTATGAAAAAGGAGAAGATTTTTTAGAAATTTCAGATGGTAGAAAAATTAGCATTTCTACTTGCTCATCAGGTCAACAAGAAACACTCCCGTTAGTAGTTATATTATCTACAGTGCCATTTTTACAAACTATTGGTACAGGTCAAACCATATATATTGAAGAACCAGAAGCCCATGTTTTTCCAACTGCTCAAAAACATATTGTTGAATTAATTGCTACTGTTTTTAACTCTAAA
>DATNRE010000825.1:0-7071 GCA_036703685.1 Candidatus Obscuribacterales bacterium | reverse complement strand
TTGGAACCGATGCTCCCTCCCTCGGAAGATCCGACCCTGGTTTTGCGACAAATCTTTCCTGACTTGTGTTTAGTCGGACAATTTTGTCACCCCGATCCGACTCTGATTCAACGACATACGATGGGCATTAGCGATCGCAATATTTACTATATTCTTCTATTTAACCGCGCGGGCAAACTCCTGGCTTTTTCTCCTAATCAACCGTTACCCCTGCCCCAAACCCTGAATCCGACTCCTTGGCAAACGTTTCAAAGTGTTAACGGGATTCGTTATCATCAATTCACTACCATTCTGCACAGCGCCAATGCTAATCATACTGGGGATGAAAGTCGCTCCCATCCCTCCTGGGGATATATGCAAATTGGGCGCACTTTGGAATCCTTCGATTCTGAGGTCAGACGAATACAATGGATTCTGGCTATTGGGTTTCCTTTGGCTTTGGGCTCGGTGGCTGTTTCGGGTTGGTGGCTTTCTGGATTAGCGATGCAGCCGATTTACCAGTCCTATCAACAACAGCAACAGTTTACGGCTAATGCTGCCCATGAACTGCGATCGCCCCTTGCGAGTCTTTTGGCAACGGTGGAAGCCCTTCTACGAGTTCCGCCCTCCGATGGGCAAAACGTTGATTCAATGTTGAATACTATCGAGCGACAAGGACGACGCTTGAGCCATTTAATTACTGATTTATTATTACTCAGTAGTCTTGAACAAAAT
Organism: Candidatus Obscuribacterales bacterium; assembly: GCA_036703685.1. Lineage (GTDB taxonomy): Bacteria > Cyanobacteriota > Cyanobacteriia > Cyanobacteriales > Microcoleaceae > Planktothrix. Next base: position 6,357 of record DATNRE010000825.1, on the reverse strand, counting down.
ACGGTTTCAGAACTGTTTAAACCCTGCTGTCTAAATGATCTCATTAATGATTTATCAGAAGAATTTTTGGAACGGGCAGTCGCATCAAATATTCAACTCTCTAGCCATATTCCGGTTTCTCTGATTTATGTTTTAGGACATGAACAACAACTCTATCGATTAGTTTCTAACTTGATTAGTAATGCCATTCACTATACATCGTCTGGAGGCTCGGTCACTATCAGTTTAGAGCAACGCGATCGCGCCGCAATTATCATGATCAAAGATACGGGAATTGGGATTTCACCGGATGAGCAGTTGCGTATTTTTGATCGTTTTTACCGGGTTGATAATGATCGCTCTCGTCAAACCGGGGGAACTGGGCTGGGTTTAGCCATTGTTCGGGCTATTTCTCTTAACCATCAAGCCCATATCAAAGTCGAGAGCCAGCTAGGATGGGGTAGTATTTTCATACTAGAAATGGGAGTTTGCTCCTCTATATCAATGAAACTCTAATCTTGCCCTATTCTGTATGAATCTGAATCAAGACATTTGTTGATCCAACTTAAGTAAGGCTTGAATTCTAGCTTCCGTTGGTGGATGAGTGGAAAATAAACTAGCCATGGTTTGTCCTGAGAAACTATTCATAATTAATAGGGCTTCAAAGGCGGGATTTCCTTCAATGGGAATTTGTCTAGCCGTAGCATCTAACCGTTGTAAGGCTCTGGCTAATGCTTTGGGATTTCCAGTTAATTTAGCCGCCCGCGCATCGGCGGAAAATTCCCGAGTTCGAGAAATCGCTAATTGAATGACCGTGGCAGCCATGGGAGCTAGAATTATTGTTAATAATAATCCAATGGGATTTCCGCCGCCATTCTGATTCCGTGACCCTCCAAACCACATCGAATAACTGGCAAATTGAGCGAGTCCAGAAATAGCTCCGGCGATGGTTGCGGCTACGGCTTGGGTGAGGGTATCTCGATTTTGAACATGGCTTAATTCATGGGCAATGACGGCTTCTAATTCGTCTTCGGGCAACAGTTTTATAATGCCTTCGGTGACAGCAACGGCTGCGTTTTTGGGATTTCGACCCGTGGCAAAAGCATTAGCCGCTTGGGTCGGGACGATATAAACCCCGGGTACGGGTAAATTAGCGCGATCGCACAATCTTTCTACCATGGCATATAAACCCGGAGCCTGTTCAGGAGTAACGGGTTGGGCATTATAGGCTTTTAGGGCAATTTGATCGGAAAAATACCAGCTTCCTAAATTTGTTACCGCGGCTAGGATAATACCCACCAATAAACCGCTTGTTCCCCCAATTACCCAATAGCTAATCATTACTAAAAGGGCGCTTAATAATCCAAGTAAAGCCACTGTTTTAAATTGATTCATGGAAATTTCTATAGGTTAAGAATGATACAACCGTTGGTTTTGAGTTTTATTGTAATCGCAAATTTGCGAATCTGAGGGAAAATACAACTCAAAATATAGGGTTTACGGAATTCTTCCGGGGGAGTTGTTATACTAAACGTGAATAATTTCACAATTAACCTAAAAACCTATGCGAGAAATGTTAGCGGATGCACTGGAGATCTTTGACCGACACAGTGGTTGGATTATTTGGAATCTGTTTCTGGCATTTATTCCCTGGGCTTTGAGTTTTTGGTTATTTCGCCGAAAAATAATGGCTCGAAATTGGGGTTGGTGGATTATTTATATTGTTTTTATTGCCTTCTTACCGAATGCGCCCTATCTACTGACGGATATTATTCATTTAATTCGGATCATTCGGGCAAATTATTCGGTTTGGATCATTACCCTGATTTTTATTCCGCTCCATGTTTTTGCGATTATGGCGGGTTTACAAGCCTATGTTTTATCGTTAATTAATCAAGGTCACTATCTGAAAAGGCAAGGAGTGAAACAATATATTTTTGCCTCGGAAATTATGACTCATCTTTTATGTGCTATTGGAGTTTATTTAGGAAGATTTAGACGATTTAATAGTTGGGATTTGGTCACACAACCCGATGTTGTTTTTCTGAAGACTTTAGATGATTTAACAGACAAAAAACCTTTAATTGTCATAATGATCACTTTCATTGTGATTACAATATCCTATACATTAATGAAGCAAGTCACCCTGGGATTAATCCTTCAGTTAAGACGAATTTATTCAGGATTAGATGAATTAGACCCCGATGAATTTCCCCAAAGATAAATCGATATTAAGTATCAAAGCGACAAATATATTTGGGGCTAACGGGGCATTCTGTTGATTTCAAGGGATTACTTTGAACAAATAAGAAACGAAGTTTGGTTAAAGGTTTTAATGCGGTTAAATCGACGATTTGATTATAATTGAGATTCATTTCATTTAAAACCTTTAAACTCTGAAGCGGCGAAATATCAGAAATTTGATTATAGCTGAGATTAATTCGGACTAATTTAGTCAAGGATTGCAACGGACTTAAATCGGTGATTTTGTTATAACTTAAATCCAAATCTTCTAAATTAGTCAAACTTTGTAAGGGAGTTAGATCGGAAATGTGATTATTTCTTAGTTTTAATCCCGTGATCTGGGTTAGTCCTTGTAAGGGACTTAAATCAGAAAGCAGAAAGGTACTTAAATCTAAAACTTGTAGTTCAGCTAACATTTGATTAGCGCGATCACAATTGGAAGTGCCCACTTGTTGTAATAAAACATCGAGGGTTCTTTTGGCTTCCGGGGACAATTGCTGACGATTCAAACACCAATCTGGAAAGCTTTTAAAATTCGAGGAATTAGGTTCCGATTGGGCTAAACTACCCTGGGGTAAACCCAGAGCGATTAACATTAATAAAAAACCCCCTAATTTCTGTTTAATTGTCCTTTTTGTTAAGGCTTTGTTCATAGTAATCAATCCTCGCGGAATAGTTGTGATAGAATAGTGCAAGTTACTTTTGAATTTGAGTCTTGACGGCGCGATCGCTCTGTTTTCATTGTTCCTAAACTTATAAACTAATGAGTATTCGGGGTATTGACGTTTCAGATTACCAGCCTAAAGTAGATTGGCAAGCCGTTGCCCGTTCTGGTATTTCCTTTGCCATCATTAAATCAACAGAAGGAGAAAGCTTTGTTTGTCAAGTTTTTGCCCAATATTGGGAACAAGCAAAAGCCAATGGTTTAATTCGAGGGGCGTATCATTTTTTTCGACCCGATAGTGATCCGATTAAACAAGCCTATCATTTTCTGAAAACGGTTAAACTTCAAGATGGAGATCTGCCTCCGGTCTTGGATATTGAAACGATGGGAACCGTAGATACTAAAACCCTTTGCGATCGAGCGGCACAATGGATCGATGTAATGGAGAAAGAAACGGGTTTTCGCCCCATTATCTACACCTATCCGGGGTTTTGGCAAAAACTCAATACCACTCGTTTTTCCGATTATCCTCTATGGATTGCCCATTATACCACGGCGGAACAACCGATTATTCCTGGCGGCTGGAAAACCTGGGTATTTTGGCAGTTTACCGATCAAGGCCAAGTTGATGGAATTAGTGGCGGTGTGGACGTTAATTTGTTTGAAAGTATTCGCAGAGGGGATAAGGGCGGCAAAGTTGAAAAGATTCAAACCCTGCTCAAAAATCAAGGTCATGACCCAGGAATTATTGATGGGAGTTTTGGCAATGGTACGGAAACCGCTTTAATTAAATTTCAACAAAAAAAACAGTTACAAGCGGATGGAGTCGCGGGGTTAAAAACCTGGACGGCGTTGATGGGCCCTTCAGATTCTTTTGTCTTACCTGTAAGCAATGTTGAACCCACTCCCGAACCCACTCCTACACCCACTCCTACACCTACTCCTACACCTACCCCTGCACCTACCCCCGTACCCATTCCGAGCATTGCACTGATTGATATTTGTAAGGTTTATAAAGGAACTTCCAATCAGGATCAAGTCTTAACGTGGTTTGATCAACAAATTCCCCCTGCTATTCTATTAGAATTTTCTAAACTCTGGCGCAACCAAACCGTGGTTCAAAAGGTTCCGGTGAGGTTAATTGATGTGTGTAAATATTATCGAAGTTTACCCAATCAAGATCTAGCCTTATTGTGGTTACAAGAGAAAATTTCACCGACTCTCTTGGGTGAATTGGCTCAAAAATGGAATCAACAAACCTTACCACCACCGAGTATTAAGTTAGAGGATGTCTGTAAATACTATAAGGGTTTACCCGGCCAGGTAAAGGCATTAGAATGGTTACAAAGTCAAATTCCTGCGGCTACTTTAGATGAATTTGTCAGACAGTGGAGAAAACCTTAAATCAGTTATCAGTTAACAGTTATCAGTTATCAGTTAGGAGTTGTCAGTTAGGAGTTGTCAGTTAACATTTATCAGTTAAGAGTTGTCAGTTAACATTTATCAGTAGAGACGTGCCATGGCGCGTCTCTACCAGTTGTTAGTCAATAAATTAACTTTTACAATGTTAACTGATAACTGTTGACTGATGACTGTTTAAGCGCCAAGCAATTAAAGGTTCGACTTTTCCTTTAACAAAAATTGGGTCACAAGGTTGAACATTGAGTTGATGATTTAAGGCTTGATAAATGGCATCAGATAGGGTGATTTCCCCCGCCGGAGTAATACCTTCCAAACGTTTACCCGTATTAACCACATCTCCAATAACTGTGTAAGTTCTAACGTCCTTCCCTCCAAATAATCCCTCAATTACTCCCCCACAGTGAATACTGCAACCCGCTCCTAAACCATAGGGAGTTAGAACAGTCCTAGCTGCTTCTTGCATCGCTTGAGCCGCTTGAAGTCCCTGTTGTGGGGTGGAATAAATAGCCATAATTTCATCCCCAGCTAGGGTAATTTTTAAGGGATGATATCGTGAAGATTCCGGTTCCACGGTTTGATAATAATGGTTTAAAACTTGGGCGGCTATATCGGGTGTTGTTTGTTCACACCATTGGGTAAAACCTCGAATATCCATAAATAAAATAGTGCGATCGCATTGTTGAAATGCTAAGGCTTCAGGATTATTTAAAGCTGTTTCTACCATATAACTTCCCATTCCCCATTTTGCCATATTTCCTAATAGTCTTGCCGTCTGTTGGAGTTGATTTCGCTGTTGTGAGAGTTGAAATGCTTGTAACCCCAAAAGTAACCCAATTAAAATCATACTTAAGGTTAAAAATAAGTGGGTTTTACTTTGAATAAAATACAGAAAACTTGTCCAGTATAATCGACTAGAATCTTCATAAATTTCAACGACAATATAAAAAGCAATAATCATTAAAGTTCGGGTGATGCTTTCCAGAGGTAAAAATAACCAATCAGCCTTTAATTTACTATGAAATCTTAATCCCTGGAGGATAGCAATAATCAAAGAAAATATTAAGAATACTAGATGAATAGGTTCTTTAAAAAAACTTACTCCATCAATGGGTAAATCCATTGCTGTGTACAAACCCACGCCAACCAAATTTCCCCAAAACCGATTAGAATTGGGACGAGAAAGAATCCATGCTTGGACTAACATGGCTACAATTAATAAATATTCTGTGGGGTTTGTAAAATATTCAATCCAACTTTTAGCAATAATAGTAGAGAGACTTTTCAAGATCAAAAAATAACCACTGTTACTTAAAAGCTCACCCCAAAAAGCACTCCGACGATTTCCTGTGAATAGAGATTCTAAAAGGGGTTTGAAGGAATTAGATGATGTATACATGAGTTCATAATTTAATACTAATATCAGTTTTTAGATTTATTCTTTCACCCAGACTGCTTTATACTGATTCTTTTAACGTCAGCTTTATTTACATCAACAATTGATCTTTTATAGACTCTGAATAGAGATTTTTTTAAATCCTTAGCACCCCTAACTGTCAATATAGCAATCCTATTTGAGTTGTATTGAAAATTCCTGATCAAAAGGGAATAGGGAATAGGAAACAGGGGTAATACTTCTGACTGTTTTATATCGGTATTGAAATCTTACACCCTCCGTCTCGCCCGTGGCGGATTGCTATAGTTGTATTATCAAGCTAGACGATATCAGGAGTTTCAGGAAATAGGGGACGAAATTTTAAAGAATAGTTCATTAGATGGGGTTTCCTTAGTCAGTATTGAACTGGTGAATTTTCTATGACTTAACTTAAAGGTAAACCCAAAAAGTGACAATCTAGTGACAAACAAAGAGAGATAAAAAAAGAGAGACGCGCCGTGGCACGTCTCTACGGGAATGGGATTTAATTTGTGAAACCTTCCAAATTAAATACTTTTTCTTCGGAATTAACCTCTAAATCTGGGGTTTCTTCTACCGTCAAATTAGGACTTTCTTCCGTTAACTGAGTGGGGGTTTCTCGAAGCAATGAGTCACT
>DATNRE010000824.1:0-2007 GCA_036703685.1 Candidatus Obscuribacterales bacterium | reverse complement strand
CCAGAGGTTGTTAACCTTGGAGACCTGATGCGGTTTAGGGTACGCTTTACTACGAAGGCAGTCCCTCAATGTTTTACGTTTTGATGATATACCCACACACGTAAAACGTGCTATTCCAACAAAAAATCCACTTCTTTAGATAAGCTAATTCCATGGGCTTAATATATTGCAAGTAAAACAATAAAGTTAAACAAGATATAAGTAAATGTTGTTAATAAGAGAAGACATCTCTTAGTGAGCTTGACACCAAAGTAATTGAGTTTCTTTGCGTTACCGCTTCCCCGTAGAATAGTTTTGGATTGTTAACCAAATTCCCTTTCGATCTTTTAAGAATTGCAGTTACGCTCAATCTTAGGAACGACTCACCCGTCGCCAAATGCAGTTTCGACGGAACCCTTCTCCACCCCGGCCCTCAAGCACCCCCCTTGAGTAATTGCTACTACCTCCAAGATCTGCACTAATGATCGCTTCAATTACACTTACGTGCAATCTTCACAGCAACCATCACGCCACCTTACACCTTTAAACACGAATAGTTTAAAGGGCTAAGTATAGGACTTACGTTGAAGCGCCATCCATTTTCAGGGTACATTCATTCGGCAGGTGAGTTGTAACACACTCCTTAGCAGATGCCGACTTTCATGGCCACTGTCCTGCTGTCTCGATGAATGAACACCTTTTTTGTCTCTTTCTACGTAAAGTTAGGCTCCTTATCTTAGCGTTCGGTTCATCCCGCAGCGCCAGTTCTGCTTACCAAAAATGGCCCACTTGGCACTAAAGCATTCCAAATAAACTTTCTATTAGAAAAGAATATTCCTCGCCAATTCAGAGTTTGAGAAGAGGCAGAGGTCATTGCAACCCCCGAACCACTAATCATTCGCTTTACCTGACGAAACTGCTTTTACAATCACAAATAAAAAAATATGATGTAATTTTTTCGTGCCAGCTATCCTGAGGGAAACTTCAAGTGGAACCAGCTACTAGATGGTTCGATTAGTCTTTCGCCCCTATACTCAGGTTTGACGATCGATTTGCACGTCAGATCCGCTACGAGCTTCCACCAGAGTTTCCCCTGGCTTTACCCTACCCAAGCATAGTTCACCATCTTTCGGGTCCCAACAAACATGCTCTGTCTCAATATCATATTAGGTAATACCCTCAGATTTGGACGATGCAGCTAGCACCGATAGTGTTTGCTTTCGCTACGCGTAACAGTTTAAGAAAAATAAAACAAAGAATTACTTCAAAGTTTTATCTGTTGCACTCGCATATTTGTTAGACTCCTTGGTCCGTGTTTCAAGACGGGTCGATTAAAACAGCGCAGTCTATGACTTTTAAATCATATACTAAAAAAGTATAAATACTTCCCAAGTTAATTAAAATAAATTAAAAAGCTCAAAAAGTATTAGACTGTCTTAAAGCAAAACCAAATTGATTTTAATTTCAACTCGATAACACATTAAGCACTGCCAATTTTAATCGGTTCCCTGTTGCCAATTTCACGTACTTTTAACCCTCTTTTCAAAGTTCTTTTCAATTTTCCCTCACGGTACTTGTTCTCTATCGGTCTCTCGTTCATATTTAGCCTTAGATGGAGTTTACCACCCACTTTAGACTGCAATCCCAAACAGCCCGACTCTTAGTTTAACGTAATGTGTCAAAATTTAAATATTATCTTACAGGACTTTAACCTTCCGTGGTCGACAATTCGATGTCAGTTAGATAATAACAATTCAAAACACGTACATGTTAAACTTCAAACTACAATTCGCAATTAATTTAATTGCGATTCCAAGTTTGGACTATTTCCGCTTCACTCGCAGTTACTAAGGAAATCCTTGTTAGTTTCTTTTACCTCTGCTTACTGATATGCTTAAGTCCAGCAGGTAATCTCGTCTGAATTGAGGTTATGTTCCGAATATTATATCAATTGATGATATAAATTAAAAACAAATAATAGTAATAATAATAATATTAATGTTTGTTAATAGCTTTTTAATTAATTAT
>DATNRE010000823.1:0-11446 GCA_036703685.1 Candidatus Obscuribacterales bacterium | reverse complement strand
ATAAATCCTGATTATCTGCAAATTGATAATTTTTTCTCAGAAGAAGATCATCAAAAACTTTTGAGCCTGACCCTCGCCAATCAAAATAATTTCTTTTCCTCGGAAGTAATTAATCAAGAATCAGAATATCGTCAATCCTATATTTTACTTCCTGAACACTTTGCAGAATTTCATGAATTAATTACCCAAAAAATTCTTACCGCTAGACCACAGGTGATGGAAGAATTAAAAATCCAAATGTTCTTAGTCGCCCATTTGGAAATTCAAATTACGGCTCATTTACATGGAGGATATTATAAAATTCATCAAGACGTGGATTCTGGAAAAGCAGCTAATCGTAAATTAACCTATGTGTACTATTTTCATCAACAACCTCAAGGTTTTTATGGTGGAGATTTGAGATTATATCAAACAAAAATTCAAGGAGAAGAAGCCACCATTCAGGAAAAATTTACTCAGATTCAACCGCTTAATAATAGTATTATATTTTTTGATAGTCGCTGTAAACATGAAGTTTTGCCCGTGTATTGTCCCTCTCAACAGTTTGCTGATAGTCGATTTACTCTCAATGGTTGGATTCATGGTTAACTAAGATTTTTGAATTATATTTTCCAAGACATTAAAAATCAAATCAAACCTAAAATGATTCACCCAATATTTTAATTCTTCCGATAACGCCTGTTTTTCCGGTGGAATTTGATCAATTAAATTAAAAATTAAGGGTTCATCTAAGCAGGAACTCGCCTGATATAATTGTTCTATCCATTCTAAAGGCATTCCTGCAAAACTTTCAGCCGTTAAATTAAAAGTTGGTAAGTAAGTTTGAGAATCTACAGAACTTTGTGAATCGGGTTCATTCTGAGAATTTTCTACTAAATTTTGCCCGATAGATTTTACCCGCAAGGTAAATTCAAAGCAAGTTCCTACCCCGATTTCACTTTGAACAGTGATTTCACTTCCCATTAATTCTACTAATTGCTGACTAATAGCTAATCCTAAACCCGTCCCTTCTTGAGAATTTTTTCCGCTTTCAGTTTGGTTAAAAGCCTGAAAAAGTTGATCTAGTTCATCGGGAGCAATTCCTACTCCTGTGTCCCTCACCCTAAAGTTGAGTGCAATTTGATCGACTTCTAAACCATCAAGATCAAGTTTTTTAATTTCTAGGAAAACGCCACCAACGGAGGTAAACTTTAAGGCATTAGTGAGGAAATTAATCAATATTTGACGCAATTTCAATTCATCGGTACAAATATATTGGGGGAGACTTTTATCTTTAACAAAATTTAAGGTTAAACCTTGACTACTTGCACGAAAATCAAATATTTTTTTTAGATCATCTAAAAAAGAATCAAAATCAAAATCATTAAGATTTAAAGTATATTTTTCGGATTCACTTTTTGTAAAAGAGAGAATATTATTAATTAATTTTAATAAATATTCTCCATGATTATGAATGATTTTAATATTTTCTTGATCTTTAGCCGATAGGGTTTGAGAATGATTCATCATTTGGGTAAAACCGAGAATAATATTCAAAGGAGTTCGCAACTCATGACTCATATTAGCAATAAAAATACTTTTAGCACGGTTGGCAACTTCCGCTTTATCTTTAGCTTCTGCGAGTTCGGTGGTGCGTTGTTTAACCTCGGTTTCTAAGGTACGATTATAGTCTGCTAAAATTTGCTCGGTTTGTTTGCGTTGACTAATATCTTGAAAGGCGGCGATCGCATAAATAATTTCACCTTGAGGATTGTAAATCGGGGTAGCCCAAATTTCAACCGGAATAATTTTTTCTGACTGATGAACTTCCAAATCATCTAAATAAATGGTTTCTCCAGCTAAAGCTCTAATCACAGGTAAATCCTCCGTGGGATAAAATTGATTTGTCCCTAGCTGATAAATCTTGTAAGTCTGACTAAAATTTTCTTTTTCCGAATCTAAAATTTCTTTAATATCTAATATTTCTAGGCTTTTTTGGTTCATGTAATAAATTTTTCCTGTAGGTTCATGTACCGTAATTCCAATAGGAACCGCCTCTAAAAATTGACTTAAACGATGTTCATTTCCCTGAAGAATTGAAAAAGATTCTTTTAACTTATTAGCCATAAAATTAAAGGATATTTGCAATTCCCCCAGTTCATCATAACGGTTAACTTCCGTTATTTGATCCCATTTTCCTTGAGCAATATTTTTAGATGCTTGATTGAGTTTAATAATCGGTTTAATCACCCATTGGGCCGTCAATAACCCCACGAATAGAGCAATAAAAAAGGCTCCTAAACTCAGTAATAAAGTGGTTTTATTATGGGCTTTAATTTGTCCTAAAAAATCATTTTCGGGAACAATAATCACAATCAGCCATTCTAACCCCCGAGAATCTTGAAAAGGAACCAGATCTAAAAAATAGTTTTGCGCCTCGATTTCTAAGTTAATTTTGGGGTCTTCAGGTAAGCGGTTGAAGTCGGAAAAGTGGTTTTTTAAATACTCAGCCGTCGCTCGGGTAATGGGATTGGTACTTTCAGTGGCTAGAAATAATTTTTTTTCACCGTTGACCAGGCGAAAGGGTCTTTCTCCTGTGGAAGTCGCTAATAGTTTTCCGTTTTTTTCAATAATAAAAGTTTGTCCTGATTTGCCAATTTTTAAGCTATTTAAAAAGTCACCCATTTGATCGAGGCGTAAAGTAGAGAGTAACACCCCAACAATTTGTTGATTAGAATTATAAATAGGTTTTAAAGCACTGATCAGTAAAGTCGGTTCTAAAAAGGAAACAAATACATCACTCCAAGATGGTGCTCGGGTTTGCACTGCTTTTTGATAACTGGGATGTTGACGCAAATCATAATTTTTGACAATTAACCTTCCCGTGGTGCGATCGCCATTTTCATTGACTTGAAAACTATAAAAATTGAACCCCACATCATCCCCAACCACGTTAATATAAAGACTGCCATCTAATAATTTTTGTCCGGTTCGTTGTTGGTTTTTATCGGTGGTGACCGCAATATAGGCCATATCCGGGTGGAGTTGAATTTGTCGCCAGAGATATTTTTCCCAGGGATATAAATTTTGTAAGGTTAATAAATTTAATTCGATCTGGCTTAAATTAACTTGATTAATATGATGGGCAGTTTCTAAATAGAGTCGTAGGTTTTGTTCAACCCGAGTGCCCACTTCATTCATTAACTGAGTGGCTACATCTTCAACGGTTTTCTGTCCCGCCTTGTAGGACAAATATCCCACTAATCCCACAATACCAAAAATTTGTAAGACAAAAGGAACAATAAAAACAATCCTTAAAGGGAGTTTAGCGAAAATTCGATTTAAGAAGTGATCTTTCATGATTTTCCCTTGTTACTGTGGCTTATTCCTTGTTTTTAGACAAAGACACACCCCCTCTATACCATTGGGTTAGAGGGGGAAATTGTTACGATTAGTAAGAAGTTTGCTCACCTAAACTACTCTGATCAATGATTAGGTATCATACACCCGAGCTTCCGCCGCATCGGGGTTTTCTTCACAGTATAAATCAAAGCTGCTTTTCTCTAAACGTTCGGCTTTTTGGTGAGATGCTTCTGCTTCTAATTCCTCTACAATATCCCAAGCCGCGGCACATTCTTTTGAGGTTGCTCCTTTCTCGGCACAAATCGCTCGGGCTTCATCAATTGCCTCTTGAATCCGTTCTTCTAATAGAATGCTTTTAGGATTTTCTACAAAGTCTCCCTTAGCTAGAATATCAGTTACAGAAATAATTCCCAGGAGTTGATCCTGAATCACAGGGGCGCGACGAATTCCGGTTTGAGCAAACAACCGCGCCACATATTCCACACCCAGGTCAGGATTCACAGAAATACAAGGTTTAGTCATAATTTCATAAACCCGGATTTTTTTAGGATCTTTACCGTAGGCGGTGACTTTATAAACAATATCGGTCTCGGTGACGATTCCATAAGCATCCTGTGGATGACGCCGTTCAACAATCAAGGCGCGTAAACACAGATCATTCATTTGTTCCACGGCATCGGCAACGGTGGCGGAACCCTTGATGGTGACCACCTCGGCGGTCATAATATCTTTAGCTTTCAGCATCATAGTGATTCATTCACAAAAAACTCTATCCTTCTATTTTGCCTTGAATTGGCAATAAAAAAAAGGGTTGTTTTATTTACTCTAAAATGTTAAAATATGCCGATTCAAAACCTTTAAAAAATAGGATTTAGGGGGTTTAGAACCTGAAACTGGGAAAGGCTATCTTAACTGGGATTAACTGTCCCATCCGCCAGGGTAGCCCCAGTTAAATTAACATTTGTTAAATCAACTCCCTCTAAGTTAGCCCCGCGTAAACTAGCACCATAGAGGTTAGCTCCCGCCAAATTAGCCCCGGATAAATCCGTTTTCCAGAGATAGGCATTCCGCAAGTTAGCGCCGCGCAAATCGGCGTTTTTCAACCGAGCCAAATTCAAATTAGCCCCCGTCAGGGCCGCATGGGTTAAAATAGCCCCGGATAAATCCGCCCGCATGAACACCGCATCGGTCAAATTACTACTAATTAGATTAGCTTCGACTAAATTCGCATCTTGTAATTTAGCCCGACTTAAATCCGCTTGTTTTAACTGAGTCTGGCTCAAATTAGCGGCGGTTAAATCACAATCTTGTAGATTAGTTCGGGTCATTAATGCTTGGGTAAAGTTAACTCCACTTAAATCCAATCCCTGAAGATTCAGTTCTAATAAATGGGCATAACTCAGATTAATTCCGGTCATTTGGGTGTCTTTAAAAATTGCTCCTGTGAGTCTCGCGCGAGTCAAATTAGCCCAGTTTAAATTGGCTTGAGTTAAATTAGCCCCCCGTAAATTCACCCCGACTAAATTGGCGCCACATAAATTCACCCCGGATAAATTAGCCGATCGCAAGTTAACCCCGCGTAAAATCGCGCCACTGAGTTTAACCCCACTCATCTCTGACTTGACTAAAAACGCCCCTTCTAGGTTAGCTTTGGTCAAATCCGCATTTTTTAATTGTCCCCGACCCAACTTAACAAAACTCAAATTACTGCCATACAAAAAGGCATTGGTCAAGTTAATTTCATGCAGTATAGCCCTGGTTAAATCTGCCCGGGCTAAGGATGCTCCAGTTAAATTAGCCCCAACCAAATTGACTTGACACAGATGGGCTCCAATCAAGTTAATATGGTTAAAATCTCTTTCTCCAGCTAAATAACGACGCAACAGTTCTTGAGAATCAATGGTCGATTGTATTTGCACAAAACCTATCCATTATTTATTCGGTAAAATTGCTCCTCGAGTATCCGCATCTCTCAAATTCGCTTGGTCTAATTTAGTATCAATCATAATCGCTTCAATCAGATTGACACCACTCAAATTCGACCAGGATAATTTAGTGCGGTAGAGTCTAGCTCGGCTCATATTCGCCCCCCGTAAAGTTGTCCAGGTCACATTTGCCCCCCGGAGGTTAGCTTCACTCAGGTTAGCTTCACTTAAATCAGCCCCAATCATGGTGACTCGGGTTAAATCAGCTTCATGGAAATTAGCCCCAATCATCATTCCCCCACTCAGAGTCGCATTCGTTAAGTTTGCTCCTTCTAAGATGCTTTCTCGCAGAATCACGTTAGTGAGGTTGGCACTTTCTAAAATCGCTCCGGTGAGATTAGCTTTCATCAAATTAGTTCGGACTAGGGTAGCATGGGTTAAATTCGCCCCGGCAAAATTAGCCCCGGCAAAATTCGATTCTGTGAGGTTGGCTTCGGTGAGATTGGCTTGATTGAAGCTAACATTTTTGGCAGAAGACCCGCGCAAACTCGACCCGCTTAAGTTGGCTCGGTTGAACTTGGTATCGCCTAAATAGCTCCCAATTAAGTTAACATCGCTTAAATCCGCATCGGTGAAGTCAACACCTGTAAATTTGGTTTCTCGAAAATTCGCCGCGATTAAGTTAGCCCCCACAAAGGAGGTATTTTCCAAGTTAGCTCGAGCAATTGTGGCTTCTCGGAGGTCAACACCCCTTAAATCCACTCCGACAAGGCTAACGGCTCGAAATAGGCGCTCTCCTTCTCCATAACGTTTTAATAATTCATCAACCTCCATATCATTAGCCTCACGAATAGTCCCAGTATGAATTTAGAATTACACAGCCACAGGATACTCCCTCCATCATCCCAGATTACTTAGGTTTTGGGGAGTCAGTCTGGAATCTCAATCCCCAGAAAATAGCCATCACAGGCCATAATACCCTAACTGTTCATTACTAAATTCGGTAAAAACCAAATCTTCAGGACGATCAATATCTAATAATACAGGTAATTTACCGACGGATAAATTCAAGGTTTCACAAATTTTGAGGGTAATTTCACAAACCATTGAAGTTCCCCAAGGAATATCTTTAAATAATTCAGGAATATAACGCTTTAAACCGATTAAATAATATCCTCCATCCTTAGCAGGGCCGATTACAATATCATGATCTTGCAATAGTTTAAATCCCTGAAATAAAATATCAACGGTTAATTCTGGGCAATCGGTTCCCACCATCAGAATCTGGTTTTTTTCCTCATAAAATGCCATTTGAAAGGCTTTTCCCATGCGATTTCCCAAATCCCCAAAACTTTGAGCATCATAAATTAAATCCGCTCCTAACCAATTTTGCATCACATCTAAATTGCCTCCAGTAAATCTAACTTCAATCGATAAAGACTCTATTTTTTGTAATTGTCGGGCTGTATTTAAGGTTTTTTCCGTCATTTGACGATGTAAATTAGCGGCTCCAATTTCTCCCACAACCGGAATTAACCTAGTTTTTGTTTTTCCCGGTTCGGGATAGCGGGTGAAAATAATTAAATGTTTATTCATGATAAATTTATGCGTTTAATCTTGAGAAAGAGATTTTTGATCTAGGTTTTATATAGCAATCATAAGTGATTCCTGAAAAAAAATGTAGGAACCCACTCTCTAAACTAGACCTCGAATCGGGTTTAGAGAACGAACTCCTACCATAGAATATTACAATTTCGACAAAAATTGTGATTTTTCTGACTCCTTCCTATGCCTTGGGAACATTAATATTTTGACTCATTTCTAACATTCTTTGAATCGGACGTAAAGCAGCAATTCGGATTTCTTCAGAAAGGGTAATTTCGGGAGAACAATTTTTCATCGCCAAATATAGTTTTTCTAAGGTATTTAACCTCATGTGCGGACATTCATTACAGGCACAACTACTGATGGGTGGCGCAGGAATAAAGGATTTTCCCTGGGTTTCCTTCTCCATTTGATGAATAATTCCGGGCTCGGTTGCCACAATAAAACTTAACTTAGGACTATTTTTGACATAGTTTAATAATGCCGTGGTAGAACCAATATAATCCGCCTGATCTAAAATCGGAAGTTCACATTCAGGATGGGCAATAATTTCCGCTTGGGGATGTGCAATTTTTAGCTGCACTAACTTCTTCTGGGAGAAGTTTTCATGCACCATACAAGCCCCTTCCCACAATACCATTTCCCGTCCCGTTTCTGCCATCACATATCGGCCTAAATTGCGATCGGGTGCGAAAATAATCGGCTGATTTTCAGGAATTTGTCGGACAAGCTCCACCGCATTTGAACTGGTGCAAATAATATCACTCATCGCCTTAATTTCGGCGGTACAATTAATATAAGACACCACAATATGATCGGGATATTGGGCTTTAAATTGAGCAAAAGCATCGGCCGGACAACTTTCGGCCAAGGAACACCCCGCATCCAAGTCCGGTAATAATACCAACTTATCAGGATTCAAAATTTTGGCCGTTTCCGCCATAAAGTGAACCCCAGCAAAAACAATCACATCGGCATCGGTCTGGGCCGCTTGTCGCGCGAGTCCCAGGGAATCTCCAATATAATCGGCAATATCTTGAATATCAGGATCTTGATAGTAATGGGCCAAAATCACCGCATTTAATTTTTGCTTGAGCTCTTGAATAGCGGCAAACAAATCCTCGGGTAAATCGGCAACAGTGGAAAAGTGGGTCGGGGTCAGGGTGGATGTAAACATAGAAACAACCTTATCAGAACTTTCAATATTGTTCAGGGTAGTTTAATTATAGTTGAATTCACCAAAAACGGGGATTCCCGGTTGCCCCAAAATTGCTTATTCTTAGGTGAGGAACCTTTGAAACGATCATCCCTGTGAATATCAAACCCCTGAAAATTGCCGTTGTTGGAGACGTTCATGATCAATGGGAACCGGCGGACGCCCTGGCATTGAAGTCTTTAGAGGTTGATTTAGTCCTATTTGTGGGGGATTTTGGCAATGAGGCCGTGGATGTGGTCAAAACCATCGCCGCCGTCGATACCCCCAAAGCCGTCGCTTTTGGCAACCATGACGCCTGGTACACCGCCACCGACTGGGGACGGCAAAAATGTCCCTATAATCGGACAATCGAAGATCGTGTCCAAGAACAACTGGATTTGATCGGGGAGGATCACGTGGGCTACGGAAAACGGGATTTTCCCGATTTGCAATTAACCGTGGTCGGAGGCCGTCCCTTCAGTTGGGGGGGGCCAGAATGGAAATATCAGGATTTTTACGCGGAGCGATTTGGAGTCGATGGTTTGGCCGCCTCCGCCCAACGCATGATTCAGGCGGTGGAAACGGCCACCTTTGACCGGATTCTGTTTTTAAGTCACAACGGCCCCACGGGGTTAGGAGAGGCAGCCGAGGCCCCCTGTGGCAAGGATTGGAACCCCATCGGCGGCGATTATGGTGATCCCGATTTGGCCCAAGCGATCGCCCACGCCCGCACCCTAGGTAAAACCATTCCCTTAGTCGCTTTCGGCCATATGCACCATCATCTGCGCCATACGAAAAGCCGTCAGCGTCAACGGTTAGTCACCAGTCCAGAAGGGACGGTGTATCTAAATGCCGCCTGTGTTGGTCGGATTAGAACCACCCATGGACGTCAGCAACGGAATTTTTCAATTGTCAGTTTAGACCAAAACCAAGTCTCGGAAGTGTCCCTAGTCTGGGTGGGTGAGGACTTCCAGGTCGTTGAAACAGAATTATTATCTCAGCGCTTGGTACAATCCTCATCCATGCTATAATTGTTTAGCTCAACGATGAGCAGTTGGAGAGGTGGCAGAGTGGTCGAATGCGCCTGACTTGAAATCAGGTGAGCCGCAAGGTTCCGGGGGTTCGAATCCCCCCCTCTCCGTTCTTTGGGATGGTTCTAAAACCGACTCATTAAAGTGCATTCCCAAACTAATCGAGGTTGCACATAACTTAATAAATATTGTCGGGTTTTTTCTAACTGTTTTAAGAAGGTTTGATCAATGATTCCGGTTTTTTGTTGATCTTGCCAATCGGAATGTTGTAAATAATCAACTAACCACAGTTGCGCCTCACTATCCAAAGTTTGACTAATTTCTTTTGCTAACTCTAATGCGGCTCTTAAATTAGAGGGCGGCTTTTTAACTTTATTTAAAAATTCTACAGGAATAGTTTGTAATTGTTGCCAATGGGAAATCGCTTGTCCGGGGCTACCTTGCGCCATGGCTAAAATTTCAGCCTGGGATAAAATATCATCAAAATTATGGCGTTTTAGGACTTGAATCATACCGGCATCGGTTAACCGATAAAACGGGATTTTAGCACAGCGAGAAACTAAAGTGGGTAATAAAGAATCAATCCCGGGCGCGATTAAAATAATTGTGGCTTTTCCCGGTTCTTCTAGGGTTTTTAAGAGTCCATTGGCGGCGGATTCGGGCATGGATTCCGCGTGTTCAACGACTACCATTAACCGGGAGGCTTCTAAGGGTGGACGGCTCAAAAATTGACTAATTTCTCGAATTTGTTCGATCCGAATTTGAGGAGGAGCTTTGCGTTTGACTCCGGCTTCCGTGGCTTCCTGGGCCGAAAGTCGTTTTCCCTGGTGTAAATAGGTGGGTTCCACCCAAAGAATATCGGGGTGATTTTTCTGTTGAATTCGAGAGTGAATCTGTTTTTGATTGACGGGTTTATGGGGATTTTGGCAAAATAAAAATTCAATAAAACAGTTAGCAGTTAAGGTGCGACCAATACCATCTACCCCGGCAAATAAATAGGCTGGAGCCATCCGATTTTGGGCTACAACTTGGGTTAATAATTCAATGGCGGCTTGTTGTTCAATGATGGGTTCAAAAAAGGCATTCATTGTATTTATACCCCCTTAAATTATAAATCCCCAGGCTGTTAATTTTTCAATTAAAATTGATTGAATTGTTTCTGTGACCACATCAGGATTTAACATCCCATTAATCGGAATAATTCGGTCTGGATGGGTTTGGGCTAATTGCTTAAACCCCTGTTGTACCCGTTGGTGAAATTCCAGATTTGCCTGTTCCATCCGATCCATTTTACCTCGGGTGCGGGTTCTGGCGAGTCCCATTTCTACATCAACATCTAACCATAAGGTTAAATCACTTTCTAACCCACCGGTGGCAATTTGATTTAATTGATCAATTAAATTCAGATCTAAACCTCGACCATACCCCTGATAGGCTACGGTTGAATCGGTATAGCGATCGCATAAAACAATATTTCCCTGGTATAATAGGGGCTTGAGAAATCCCTGAACGTGCTGGGCGCGATCGGCGGCATACATTAATAATTCTGCCTGATTCTGGATGGGTTCTTCCCCCTGATATTCTAACAATAACCGTCTTAACTCCTGGCCCAAGAGGGTTCCCCCCGGCTCCCGTGTGATCACGACGGACGTGTTGATCAGACCTTGTAACCCAGCTTGGATACGCTGCATCTGAGTGGTTTTCCCCGCCCCTTCAACTCCTTCAAAAACAATTAATTTTCCCTGCATCCGTTAATGATCTCTTGCCATTCAAAAAGTAGTATAAATATGATAAGGTCTGGAATAGACTATTAAACTTTAAAGGGTTGAATTTTTGAGGAACAACCTAACCTCAATTCTTGAAGCTCTGAATTAATTATTGCACTCGATGGAGTTCCCTATGGCCCGCTACACTGGATTTTTTATTGTTAATGTCAATCTCGAAGATCTGCGACCCATGATGATTGATATTTTAGAATCCTGTAACCTAGAAATCACCTATGAAACACCGAGTTCTATTATTGCCCGGGAAAATATTGGTCAAGTCAGCGTTAATCAATTAGTGATTGCTGAAGTCGTGTTTGATACCGCCACTGCCATGATAGATGAAACTAAAATGACAGTTTTTATTAAAAATGAATCCTTACCCTTACAAAGCCATAATCATTGTCGAGAAATCTTTGAACAGGTTAGTCAATTAATTATTGATAATCGTCACTGGGTACTATTAGAAAGTATTGCTTTGTAAATTTAGAGACGCGCCCTGCGCACGCCTCTATTATTTACTCAACTTTGAGTAAATATTTTCCTTTGCCTTTACTATCATAAGCGTTAACAATCACTCGATAG
>DATNRE010000822.1:0-2259 GCA_036703685.1 Candidatus Obscuribacterales bacterium | reverse complement strand
CCAGAGTAACTAACCCGACGCCAAATAATCGGAATGGCTTCAAAGAATACCCGATCGGATTCTACGGTCATTTTAAATTTATAGGTTCCAATTCCTGTTGATGTTCCTCGATATAAGTTTTCTAGGTTAGGCGTAAATTTACCATAGGTTTTTAATTGTTGATTTTGATTTTTAATTAAAGCTTTTAAAATTGATCGACCTTGGGCCTGGTGACCTCGACGAATTTTATTGTCAACCCGAAATAAACCTAAGAACAATAAAATTAAAAATACACCTGAAATAGAAAAATAGATCCATTTTTTCGGGGAATTAAAAAAATTGAATTTAGACATATTATTCAGAATAAATTTAATATAAACAAATCATAAGTTTTAGTCAAGTAGAACCAATCTAACTAGAAAATTTGAGTTAAAAACCGACTAAAAGTTAGTATAATATAATTGTAACAAAACTCTCTAATTCTGCTGTGATTTCTTTCCCCTGGGAAGGGTCTGCAAGATGAGAGCCCAGAATTCTGACCCAGAATTCGATTTGCTCTAACCCCCACTCAAGTTAAAATTTTCTCCAGAATACAGAAGCTAATGGCGATTAGCGAATAGCTAAAACCAAGATGAATATTGATCAACTTGAAATTCTACTAGCAGTAGCAGAACAAGGAAGCTTTTCAGAAGCAGCATTGAGTTTAAGCATTTCTCAATCGGCCGTTAGTCGGGCGATCGCAGCTTTAGAAGATGAACTGGGTCTTCCCTTACTGCTGCGAGGACGGTTTGGAGCTCGTCCCACCCTGATTGGAGAACGGGTGATGGTACACGCGACTAAAATCTTAGAACTGCGGGAAAAAATCGATCATGAAGTCAATTTAGAAAAAGGCTTACACCGGGGAAAAATTCGGGTCGCCTCCTTTCGGAGTGCAGCAACCCATATCCTCCCCTCAAAAGTTGCCCAATTTCGTAGCCATTTTCCCGATGTAGAAATTACGATTACCGAAACCGATCCCCTGGGAATTGAACACAGTTTACGCACCGGTCAAGTGGATATTGGGTTACTTCCCTTACCCCGGTCTGAGGAATTTGAAACCTGGGAAATTGCCCGGGATGAATATGTGGTTTTATTACCGACTTCAGTGGGTCAAATCCCCGAAACCTTAAGTTGGGAACAACTATCGACTTACTCTTTTATTTTATTCAATTATGCCGAATGTACCTCTGCGGTGCGGGAACATTGGGCAAAATCAGGACAATCCTTAAAAGTTGCCTATCAAATTAAAGAAGATTCAACCATTGTGAGTATGGTGGCTCAAGGATTAGGGGCTGCAATTTTACCCCGTTTAGCGGCGTTACCGATTCCGTCGGAAGTCCAAGTCCGAGCCCTACCCGTCCCCCTGGAACGAGTCATCGGTGCCGCCCTTTGGTCGAATGGTTTCCATGTTCCGGCGGTTTTTGCCTTTCTGGATGTCCTCAGAGGAACGGGGGTATTTTCCCGGTAGAAAAGGCAAGAGGGGTAATTCATGAACTACCCCTACACGGGTGATAAAATTAGTATCGCAACGTTAAAGCTATCCAATCGATTGAACAGGGGTTCTAACTCTCTATGAGAAAATTCTTCGCCCAGGCGGGTTTTTGCCTAATCTACCAAATTTTTAACCCGAATGGGATCTTGTTTATTATCCGGTGATGTCCGATGAGTCGGTAACAAAATTGAAACAGCAGGAACATTGATTAGAGACTGTAATTGCTTGAGATCTTGACGAGTGATCATTCTTTCTGATTGCTTTTTTTTCAGTGATTTATCGATAAAAAATATATTAACATACAACCGAGCTATTACTGATGGAAAAACCTATTTTTTGTCCATCTAATTCTATAATTAGATCAATTTTAGTCAATTAATTTTAAAAGATTAACGATGTTAGAAACACAAATTACCAACTATGACTGCATCATCGTCGGGTCTGGATTGTCTGGACTGATAGCTGCTCGTAACCTTCACCGGGCGGGTCATCAGATTTTGGTTTTGGAGGCACAGGATCGCATTGGTGGACGGATGTATGGTCAACAGATTGCACCGAATCAATATATTGATTTTGGAGGTCAATGGGTGGGGCCGACTCAAGATCGGTTTTTAGCTCTTTTAGATGAGTATAAAATCCCTCGCTTTCCTTCCCCTTTAGAGGGAAAAACCGTTTTTTTATATAATGGGCAGCGGTCGGAATTTAACGGCTTCTTTCAGGGGTTTCCCGAAGGAGAACGCCCCGAGATT
>DATNRE010000821.1:0-5442 GCA_036703685.1 Candidatus Obscuribacterales bacterium | reverse complement strand
CGTTTAACCCGCAGTCGTGAACAGGCGGAAGCTGATTATAATTATGAATTAGAACGCACTCGAAGAATTGAAACGGATGAATATGAAGATATAAAACGGAAATTAGAACGGGATTTATCAGAATTAGACCAAGAAAAAAATAAAAACTGGACAGAAAGAGAACAAATTTTAACGATAAATCAAGGGGAATTTGAAGCCAATCAACAGCAGGTTGCTGGCTATGAAGAACAACTTAAACAAGCCCATGATCAGGCGAAGGAAGACGCGATTCAAGAAGCCACAAAAGAAGCAAAAGTTAAATCAGATTTATTAGCTAAAGAATGGGAATCTAATAAACAGGGTTATGAGTTACAAGTGCAGTCTTTGGAGCAAACCATTCAACGACAAAATGAACAAATCACCCAAATTACAACTCAGTTACAAGAAACCTTAAAACAAGCTCAGGATCTAGCAATGCGGGCTTTTTCTAGTTCTAATAGTTCTAATAGTGGGACGAAATAAACCCTAGAATTTAGCTAATTTTAGTTCTTACCCGTACCCAAAATAAAGGAAAATAAAATGACTAAAAAAGTAAGCGATCGCAATACTAAAGCCGAACTTTTGGAAGCCTATCAAGAGTTAGCTCAAGAAAAAAATGACTTGGAAACCCAAATTAAACAACTGAGTTCTACTCCTAAAGAAGTTAAACCTATTAGTGAAGAAAAGATTAAACCTATGACTTCTACACCCGTTGCCCAAAAACCCAAAATGCAGCAAACAATTGATCATTTATTACTATTACAAACGGGGTTTGGGAGTGCGATCAATGAATTATCAGAACAACTCACATCTGAAGCGATAAAACTGGGAGAATTGCGTCAAAATGTGACCCAGGAATTGCAACAATTGGCAGAATTACATGATTTAGAAACCGTTGAAGATGATACCTTAGAAACTTTAGTTCGACGTTATGAAACCAGTGCAAAAACCTTTGATGAGGAGTTAAGTCTACGACGAGAAACCTTAGAACAGGAATTTCAAGAACAGCAAAAAGCATGGCAAAAAGAACAGGAGGAATATCAACGAACCATTAAAGAACGTAATGAAACCTATAAAAAATCGCGATCGCGGGATCAAGAAACCTACGATTATCATTTAAAATTACAACGAGATCTTGATAGCGATACCTATTCCCAAACTAAGAAAAATCTGTATAAACAGCTTGAAGATTTGCAAGCAGAACAGGAAAAACAATGGTCAGAACGAGAAAAAACTATTGCGGAACAGGAAAAACTTTATGCAGAAGTTAAAGCAAAAGTAGAAGAATTTCCTCAAAAGTTAGAAGAAAATATCAAACGGGGGAAAGACCTGGGACGGAATATTGGCAATTATCAAGCTAAAATTAAATCGGATTTACTCGCCAAAGAAGTAGAGGGTCAGAAACAATATTATGAATTGCGGGTTAAGTCCTTAATGGAAACCATTCAAAGTCAAGAAACTCGTTTACAAACCTTGTCAAAACAATTGGATTCTGCCTTAAAACAGGTTCAAGATTTAGCGGTCAAAGCTATAGAAGGATCTTCTAATATTAATTCGTTCCAAGCGGTCAAAGAAATCGCCTTAGAACAGGCTAAAAACCCCAATAAGGGCAAATAAAACAGGACTAATGCCAAGTTAAGCAACAGTAGGGTTAATTCATGAATTGACCCTACTGTTGTTGATCATGCAAAAATTTTCACTGGCATTTGGAGTCAAATTTTGATAACCTAGGATTAATATATTTTTGTCAATCTTAGTAAGGATGCTGATTTCTATGAAATCTCAACAGGTAATTACGTTTTTTTCTGAAATTGTGACTCAGAAACCCGAACTATTTTCGGCAGAAGTTCTCAATGATTTAACCCGATTAGAAAGGGTTTTGGATAATTCAGAGACCGAATCAGAATCCGAGCGAATTGAATCCATATCGGAAGCAATTATTGAGTTTTGTGATGTTAACCCTAAAATCAATTCTCAATTAACAGAAATGGCATCGGAACCCAAACTAAATGAGACTCAAACCTTAGAGGAAAATCAAGTTGAAGTATTAAGTAATTCCGTTAAAAGGGTTTTAGATTCACATTTCTTAAACCACTCCAATGTTTGAATATAGACTTTAAATTTTTGCTTAAAATTCCCCTTCTTTAATTAGTTCTTGCTACTCCTAAATTAGAGGAGGGGAAAATTGTTAAGAATCTTGAATTTATTTGTACTATTGTACAGTTTTGTATCAAGTCATTAACCTGTGATCCCAGAAGTGAAAATTGGGAGTTTTTAAGAGTTACGATAAAAACAGTAAAGCCTTAAAATTCTAACTTAAAACTAAACAATCAATTATGAGCATTGCTACAATTAACCCGGCCACGGGGGAAACGGTAAAAACCTTTACCCCCCTAACCAATGCCGAAATTGATGCGGCTTTGTCTCGAGCAGATCGCGCTTTTAAGGACTATCGGCAAGTATCTTTTGAACAGCGATCACAATGGATGAAAAACGCAGCTAACCTGTTAGAAGAAAATGCCGAAACCTATGGCAAAATTATGACGTTAGAAATGGGAAAACCCATTACTTCAGCGATCGCCGAAGTCAAAAAAAGTGCCTCCGTTTGTCGCTTTTATGCGGAAAATGCGGCCCAATTTCTTGCCGATGTTCCGGCAGAAAGTGACGCCAGTAATAGCTTTATTGCCTATCAACCTTTGGGGGCAATTTTAGCGGTCATGCCCTGGAATTTTCCCTTCTGGCAAGTCTTCCGCTTCGCTGCACCCGCATTAATGGCGGGAAATGTGGGTTTACTCAAACACGCCTCCAACGTGCCTCAATGCGCCTTAACCATTGGAGAAATTTTCCAAAAAGCCGGATTTCCTGAAGGTGTGTTTCAAACCCTATTAGTGGGGTCTGATAAAGTGGCTCAAATTATTACCGATGATCGGGTTAAAGCCGGAACATTAACCGGAAGTGAACCCGCCGGTGCTAGTTTGGCATCTTTAGCGGGTCAAAATATCAAAAAAACTGTCCTAGAATTAGGGGGAAGTGATCCGTTTATTGTGTTAGAAACTGCGGATCTAAATGCCGCCGTGGATGCCGCCGTTACCGCCAGAATGTTAAACAATGGACAATCCTGTATTGCGGCTAAACGGTTTATTTTAATGTCTACAATTGCCGATGAATTTGAAAGTCGGATGGCGGAAAAATTTGCCGCTTTAAAAATCGGTGATCCGATGTTAGTTGATACCGAAGTTGGGCCCCTAGCAACCCCGGGTATTTTGAAAGAATTACACCAACAGGTTCAAATCTGTGTGCAAGCTGGAGCCAAGGTATTAACCGGAGGTCAACCGCTTGAACGTCCAGGGAATTTTTATCCGCCAACTATTTTGACCCAAATTCCTGAAGGAACACCCGCTTACAGTGAAGAATTCTTTGGGCCGGTAGCGTTAATTTTCCGGGTTAATTCTTTAGAGGAAGCAATTAGCCTGGCTAACAGCACAATTTTCGGTTTGGGTGCGAGTGCTTGGACAACTAATCGGGCCGAACAGGAGCGTTGTATTCGAGAATTAGAAGCGGGTGCAGTGTTTATTAATGGTTTAGTTAAATCCGATCCCCGTTTACCTTTTGGTGGCATCAAACGTTCCGGTTATGGACGGGAATTGAGCAGCCAAGGAATTCACGAATTTGTGAATATTAAAACGGTTTGGATTAAATAGAGAAAAAGAAACCGGGTTTATGATCGGAGTTTAGGAGATCAAATCAAGATTTTTGTTCATAAACCCGGTTTCTAAATTTAGGAGATCAAATCAAGATTTTTGTTCATAAACCCGGTTTCTAAATATCAAATCCCATTCACATTAAAAAATCATGAACACAGCAGAACTGTTAGTTAAATGTCTGGAAAATGAAGGAGTCGAGTATATTTTTGGGGTTCCAGGGGAAGAAAATATGCAAATTCTGGAATGCTTAAAAACCTCCTCAATCAAATTTATTACTACTCGCCATGAGCAGGGCGCCGCATTTATGGCTGATGTTTATGGTCGCTTAACCGGACGGGCGGGGGTTTGTTTATCAACCTTGGGCCCTGGCGCAACTAATTTAATGACCGGGGTTGCGGATGCTAATTTAGATGGAGCCCCGTTAGTTGCAATTACGGGTCAAGTCGGCACCGATAGAATGCACATTGAATCCCATCAATATTTGGATTTAGTGGCAATGTTTGCCCCAGTTACTAAATGGAATGCCCAAATTGTTCGCCCGAGTATTACTCCAGAAATTGTCAGAAAAGCGTTTAAATTAGCCCAAGCGGAAAAACCCGGGGCGGTGCATATTGATCTCCCCGAAAATATTGCCAGTATGGAGGTCGAAGGTTATCCTCTTAAACAAGATAAGCGAGAAAAAGTTTATTCGGCTTATCAGAGTATGAATGAAGCGGCGATCGCTATTTCTAAAGCCAATAATCCCTTAATTTTAGTAGGAAACGGTGCGATTCGGGGGAATGCCAGCGCCGCTTTAACTGAATTTGCTACCCAACTGAATATCCCCGTTGTGAATACATTTATGGGCAAAGGAATGATCCCCTATACCCATCCCTTAGCGCTCTGGACAACGGGATTACAACTGCGCGATTATATTAGTTGTGGGTTTGATAAAGCGGATTTAGTCATCGCCGTTGGCTATGATTTAATTGAATATTCCCCGAAAAAATGGAATCCCCAAGGCAAAATTCCGATTATTCATATTGGTGAAACCCCCGCCGAAGTGGATAGTAGTTATATTCCGATCGCTGAAATTATTGGGGATATTTCTGACTCTCTCCGTGAAATTTTAAGACGGTCAGACCGTACCGGAAAACCCGAGCCCTATGCTTTAAAATTAAAAACAGATATTCGGAATAATTACGAATTTTACGCCAAGGATGATGCCTTCCCAATTAAACCGCAAAAAATTATTTATGATTTGCGTCAAGTCATGGGCCCAGAAGATATTGTGATTTCAGATGTCGGCGCCCATAAAATGTGGATGGCAAGACATTATCATTGTGAAACACCAAATACCTGTTTAATTTCTAATGGTTTTGCGGCCATGGGAATTGCGATTCCCGGTGCAGTTGCCGCTAAATTAGTTTATCCTAATCGGAAGGTGGTGGCGGTCACGGGAGATGGCGGATTTATGATGAATAATCAGGAACTTGAAACCGCTTTACGAGTGGGAACTCCCTTTGTGACTTTGATATTTAATGATGGTGGTTATGGATTAATTGAATGGAAACAAAACGACCAATTTGGCGAGTCTGCGTTTATCAAATTTGGGAATCCTGACTTTGTTAAATTTGCCGAAAGTATGGGATTAAAAGGCTATCGAGTTGAAGCTACAACCGATTTAGTTCCTATTCTCAAAGAAGCCCTAAATCAAGATGTTCCCGTCGTGATTGATTGT
>DATNRE010000820.1:0-2313 GCA_036703685.1 Candidatus Obscuribacterales bacterium | reverse complement strand
GGAATTAACGAAACCGGAACCTGCGGAAAAATATGATTGAGGGACGATTTTTGTGGAAAAGGAACATAGTGGAAAATTTTCCACCATGTTCCTTTTCCAATTTAGATCTTTACTGTGTTTAACCCCAACTCAAGGCAGTTTTCACGTCCACTTCAATCGGAACTTGGTGCAAATATTGTTGCCCTGCCTCAATCATCACCCTTTTAAGAAGAAGAGTTGTTTTTTTAAGGGTTTGTTGGGGGCATTCTAAAAGAATTTCATCATGGACTACACCAATCAACTTAGCTTCTGTATCCGGTAAAACCTCAAACAAACGAGCGATCGCCACTTTCAACAAATCGGCTGAAGTACCTTGAACCGGATGATTGAGCAACTCACACAGACGGGGTTTAGAGGCCCATCGTCTTCGACGTCCGCCAATGGTGCGAATCTCTCTTTGTCCTTGAGCATACACCGTTTTCCTCACTTGTTCATGCCAATTCTTAACGCCTTGATAAGCCGTAAAAAACCTTTTTCTAAAAAGTTTAGCTTCCTCCAACGTCAACAAAACATCATATTTTTCCTCAGCATAAGCTTGCAATTTAGCTGCCCCCATTCCATAAATTAAGCCAAAATTTACAGATTTAGCAATTTGCCGATCTTCAGGCGTAATCTGTTCTAACAATTTCCCTGTAATTAAAGATGCCGTTAAAGCGTGTAAATCCTCCCCTTTAGAATAAGCATTTAACATCCGGCGATCGCTCGATATTTCAGCAACAATTCTAAGTTCAATTTGGCTATAATCTGCTTTAATAATTTGATAGCCTGGTTCGCAAATAAAGCAGGTTCGCATTCCTTGAGCAGTACAATTTCTGGGAATGTTTTGTAGATTAGGTTGTTGACAACTAAAGCGACCTGAACGCGCTCCGCACTGCCGATAACTGGGGTGAATTCTCCCTGTTTTGGGATGAATATGTTTAGGCAAAGCTTCCACAAAGTTAGAACACAAAGACGCTAACTTTCGATAGTTGAGGAGAAATTGTAGAATGGGATATTCACGAGCTTTAGGAATTAATTCATTTTTACGAGTTGATTGAACCGGAATATTAAGCGCACGAAGAGCTTGTAAAACTTGGGAAGTAGAACGAGGATTAAGCGTTTCTGTTAATTCTGGAAATAGAGAAAGTTGGGGGCTAGGGGCTGGCTTTAAACCCGCATTGATTAATTGAGTCAATACCCTCTGTTCTTGAGCTTTTAACTCAGAACCTACCTGCTGCCATGCTATTGCATCAAGTCGCATTCCATTCAGTTCCATTTGGGCAACGGCGGGCAACGCATCAAACTCGATTTGAGCCGTTTCTAATAATCCTGCATTTTGAAGTTTAGAATGCAGTCGAGTTTTTAGTTTCAGTAAGACAGCCGCATCTAATGCAGCATATTCTAACTGAGCATTTGAAAGTTTACCCGCAAAATTACTAAACTGTAAACTTTTATCAAGTTTAACCTTTAAAAATTCCCAAGCTAAAGATTGAAGATCATGGTCTTTCTTAAGTCCTGAACGTAACACTTGACTGGCTAACATTACATCAAAAAAAGGCCCTGACGGACGGAGATTTGCCATTTCTAGCATTTTCCAATCAAACTTAGCATTTTGGAAAATTTTCAGCGCACGGCTATTGAGGAGTTTTTTTAAAAGTTGACACCCCCTCGTTCCCATAGCAGTTAAATCAATAATTAGAATCGGGTGTTGAGGAACAGCAATTTGAATCAGGCAAATCCGATCTATGAAGGGATCTAGTCCTGTTGTTTCAGTATCAATAGCCAGAACAGGAGCTTTCATTAAAGGAAATAAAGCCTTTTTAAGCTGATCATAATTAGTAATAAAGTTATAGTTCATAAGCAGGTGGTGGATAAAAAAAGGGTAACAAATTAGAATTCAGAAGCTTTATCAATTACAATGAGATAAGTTTCAACTGTAACCGGACGAAGAGTACCCCAAAAAATTTCTAAAGGGAGTTTGATCACGTTGGCTTTCGTTTGTTTAAGAAATCCTCGGAAAGTTTGTGATCGCTCATCGTTTTTGATATTCATTGAATTACTGACAACGCTAACCAACCGACCAGAAGATGCTAAAAACAGGTGATATGCGCGTTGAATCATATCTAAATCAATTCCCCGAACTTTATAAGTAGAAAAGGGAGGATTCATTAAAATCCGGTTGTATTGGCGTTGAGGTTGAGATGTTAAGAAATCACTCCCGACTAAATTAAATCCTTTTTGAAAAAGAATTTGGCGCAATAGAAGGTCAATTTCAATCACATCTACAATTGCACC
>DATNRE010000819.1:0-5044 GCA_036703685.1 Candidatus Obscuribacterales bacterium | reverse complement strand
TTCGGACTTTTACCCGCTTTACCCTTTGGAGGGCCGTTATTAGGGGTTTTAATTGGGCCGATTTTGGGGGCTTTTATTGGGGAATTACTTTATCAACGGGATGTTAAATTAACGGAACGAATCAAGCCAGCTTTCAAGGCTAGTATTGGGGTTTTTATTGGTTCAGTTTTAGGCAATGTGATTGAATTGGTCTTAGGAATTGTTGCCGTTGCTATTTTTATTATTAAGACTTGGCCGTTGGTTTCCACACTACAACCTTAAATAGTTATTAGGTAATAGGTAATGGGTAATGGGTAATGGGTAATAGAAATAGTTTACCCCCCTGCTCACCTATTCCCTGTTCCCTGTTCCTCCCAACTTAAATATCTTGATCATAAAATTGAACCCATGATCCATAATTTTATCCCACCTGAACGTTTTTTTCCCTATTTAACCTGGAAAGAAATTGCATCCATGCCCGATAAAAATAATGTAGTTATTTTACAACCGATTGGCTCCATTGAACAACATGGCCCCCATTTACCCTTAATCGTTGATGCGGCGATCGCAACCGCTATAACCGGTCATTCTTTAGCTAAACTTAATGATAATATTCCAGCCTATGCTTTACCCACAATTTATTATGGAAAATCTAACGAACATTGGCATTTTCCCGGCACAATAACCTTAAATTCCCAAACTTTAACGGCGGTATTAATGGAATTAGGAGAAAGTCTTTATCGGGCTGGGTTTAGAAAATTAGCCTTTATTAATGGTCATGGCGGACAACCGCAAATTTTAGAACTGGTAGCGCGAGACCTACATCAAAAATATCAGGATTTTTCCGTATTTCCCCTATTTGTTTGGCGAGTTCCTAACGTTGCTGCGGAATTATTAACCCCCAAAGAATTAGAACTGGGAATTCACGCCGGAGATGCAGAAACCAGTTTAATGTTGTCCTTACTTCCTGAACAGGTAAAAATGGAACAAGCGGTTTGTGAATATCCCCATAATTTACCCGAAAATAGTTTATTAAGTATGGAGGGAAACCTACCCTTTGCTTGGGTAACAAAAGATCTAACTAAAAGTGGTGTTTTAGGGGATGCCACGGTGGCAACCAAAGAAAAAGGCGATCGGATTTTAGCCTCTTTAGTTAATAGTTGGGTGCAAGTAATTGAGGATTTATATAAATTTCAACAACCCCAAAGATTTAAGGATTAATCAAAAATTATGGGCAAAAAATAATTTTTAGGCTGACGATCACCCGAATGTCATAACTTATGGCAGAATGTTTTTAACTAAGATAGCTAGAGGCGTGAACGCCTTACTACATCAATACTAAAATTATGATGAATTCATCCTTACAACGAGCCTTCAACCAAGGTAACGCCCTCAAAGTGATTAGCGGTTTAACCAACTTCAACGTTGGGCGGGTCGCTTCCGTGGTCAAAGCCGCAACCCAAGGGGGCGCAACCTTTGTGGATATTGCCGCCGACCCCAACTTAGTGCAAATTGTCCGTGAATTAACCCATCTCCCCATCTGTGTTTCTGCGGTTGAACCGGAAAAATTTGTTACCTGCGTAGAAGCGGGTGTAGACCTGATTGAAATTGGTAACTTTGATGCCTTCTATACTCAAGGACGGCGTTTTGAAGCGGCGGAAGTGCTGCAACTGACCCACGAAACCCGCGCCCTACTGCCCCATATTACCCTATCGGTCACGGTTCCCCATATCCTCGAACTCGACCAACAGGTGGAACTCGCCCTGGAATTGGTGAAAGCGGGTGCAGATATCATCCAAACCGAAGGCGGAACCAGTTCTTCCCCAGTTCATGGCGGAACATTGGGACTCATTGAAAAAGCAGCCCCCACCTTAGCAGCCGCCTGGGAAATTTCTCGCGCCGTGTCCGTCCCCGTGTTATGCGCTTCGGGTATTTCTAATATTACCGCTCCCATGGCAATTGCCGCCGGAGCCGCAGGCGTTGGCGTGGGTTCGGCTATTAACCGCCTCGATAACGAAGTGGCGATGGTGGCGGTGGTTCGGAGCTTAGTGGAAGCCTTAGCCACGGTTAAATCTAACCGAGTTTACGCTTAATATTTTTTGAGTTCAAATTGTAGAGACGTGAAAGCTTGCGTCTCTACGGGATTTAAACCTAACAACCTATGAATAAGTTAGAAACCAGACTAAATAATCTTCTATAAAGCTATAGTTTGGAGAGTTTTCATCCGATACTTCTAATTCCGCTAAAGGAAGGGTAAATTTTCGATTGTCGCTGGCTCGTTTAACATCCACCATAATCCCAT
This sequence comes from Candidatus Obscuribacterales bacterium, assembly GCA_036703685.1. GTDB lineage: Bacteria > Cyanobacteriota > Cyanobacteriia > Cyanobacteriales > Microcoleaceae > Planktothrix. The sequence continues at coordinate 2,763 of DATNRE010000819.1, read as the reverse complement.
CCATTTCATCAAATTTAGGCTGAAAATTTTCTAATATAAAAATATCGGTGTAGGAAGGATAGGTTTTTTTCAGTTCTTCATATTCCTTGCTTTTTCCCGGCCCATAAAGATATTCTTCTTCCCAGAAAAACTCCTCCGAGCCAGTTAAATAACACGGTAATTCCAGATTTTCTTTCAAATACTTAAAATATTTATTTAAAGTTTTTGGATTTACCTTGATTCTATTATTTCCTAAAATTTTCTTGACTCTTTCTCGAAATTCTTCAACATCAAACTCCTCATCGTCATCCTCATCCTCATCCTCATCTCCCAGATCAAAGAAATCTTGATTAATTAATCCCAAGGATTCCATTTGTTCGATCATACTTTTTAGAATCATCCGGGGATCGGAGGATTCCAGCCTATTTCTTTGTTTATTCACTAAACCCGATACAATGGTTTCATCAATTTGAATCGGTTTCAAATCATCTCCGGGCGGCTGGATTTTTTTTTTGTTTTTGTTTTGATATAGTTTAGACATTCTGTTACACCAAGCACAAGGGAGTAGAATTTAGTATATCGTGCTACAGGTATTTTTAACATTCTTCAGGAGAGAAAATCATGGTACAAACACAACCGCCTTCCATACCCGTTATTTATCAAGGACAATTTGGCAATTATACAATTAATGATAGCGATCGCCAAAGTGTGATTATTTACCGCACGGGCTTAATTATAGCAGCCCTGTGCTTCACCGTTGCCACTGGATTAGTTTTGTTCCAAATCAATAACCCCGGGGTTCTACCCGCATTAACCCCCCTGTACTTCTGTTTTTGGTTGGGTTTGGGGGTGAGTTTATTCACCATTCATATCTATTTAATTCAGTTACACCAACTGTTAAAACTATTTTGGTTAATTGGTGGAATTGCTTCGGTAGTTTTTGCTCTGGTCGATCCCGAACCCTTAGCATTAACGATTTATCATAATCCCTATAGCTTATTTGGGGTAGGATTTACCTTTGTGGCGTTAACCGGAATTTATTTTAAAGAAGCTTTCTGTTTTAATCGCATGGAAACTAAACTCCTAACTCCTTTAGTTCCGATTTTGTTATTAGGATTTATGGCTGATTTTTGGTCAGTTGATGCGCAAAAAATTTTCCTAGCATTTTGGGCGATTCAATTTATTATTTTTGCAGGTCGGAAAATATTCCAAGGAATTCCCGGGGATATCGGAGATAAAAGCGTTTTTGATTATTTGAAGAATAAACAGTTAGCCTAATACAAAAATTGTTGATCCCCCCTAACCCCCATTCCACGGGGAGCAGGGGGAGCAGGGGGAGCAGGGGGAGTAGGGGGATCTAATCTCAGATTTAAGTAATCAAAAGTTATCAAAAATAAGCTAATCTAATTCCGCATAATCAGGTAATTTTTCCTCTAATATTTTACCATTTCTAATTACAATCCGATCGCTCTGACACCGAGATAATATTTCACTCAAATACCGTCCTTGAAAAATAATAAAATCCGCCGCCATTCCCACCCCAAGGCGTCCGGTATCGGGTAAACCCATAAAATCCGCCGGGATGGTTGTGACAGTCGATAACCAATCTTGAAAGGGTCGATCTAAATGGCAAATTCTCACCGCCATTTTAAAGACTTCTAACCCATCATGGTCGCCAAAACCATAAAACGGATCACGACAATTATCACTGGCAAAAGCCACGGAAATTCCCGTTTGTTTCAATTCATGAACTAAGGTTGTGCCCCGCCAACGGGGGGTTTTAGGAGATTGAGATTGATCATATTGACGATCTTGTAAATAGAGATTACACATCGGTAAACTGACAATTCCAATATTCGCAGCTTTGACTAATTCTAAGGTTTTTTGAACAATATCCTCCGGTTGTACGGCTAAACTACAACAATGTCCGCAAATAATTTTTCCCTCAAATTGATATTTTAATGCCGCTTCGGAAATTTTATATAAACAAATTGATTCGGCTTCTCCATTTTCATCCACATGGAAATCTAAGTTCAAATTCCTATCTTTGGCAATAGCAAAAATTCGCTCAATTTGTTGTTCTAAATCAGGATTAATATAGGCAACACCCCCTAAAATCCCGCCTGATTCAGCTACTTTATTAATTAATTTTTCCCCTTCCGCCGTTGAATAATAGTCTAAAGTAGCTAAGGAAACACCTTGCAAAATTAAGCGATCTCCCCATTCTTTTTTTAAGGTATTAAAAACATCCCAATTTATATCGATTAATTTTCCCGCCGAATCTAAATGGGTTCTAATGGCTTTAGTTCCATGGACATAACTACACTTTAACCCAAATTCCATTCGTCGGTAAATGTCTTCGGTCGTCCAGGTTTCTTCATCTTTAAATATTGCTAATAACGCATCTTGAAAAGTTCCGGTTTTATTGGGCGAGCGCTCCCAAATATGACCCTTATCTAAATGAGTATGAACATCCACAAAACAGGGCCAAATTTGTTTCCCCTGTAAATCCACCGTGGGGATATTTTCTAACTTAATAGATTCGGCAATAGCAATCTGATTAATGATTCCCGATACAATTTTAATATCAACTAAAGCCATACCATCCGTATTAGCTGAAGCTGCGATCGCCCCATCAACATCGGTTAGTATACAAACCGGAATCCGAACATTTTTTGACCTCAACCTAAAGGTTAAGCAATGTGAATAAGTTAGACCTCTATAGCCGATACAATCGTAGCTAATGTTACAAAACTTAAAATTTTATGAAGATTTTGCATTATT
>DATNRE010000818.1:0-6564 GCA_036703685.1 Candidatus Obscuribacterales bacterium | reverse complement strand
TAGGAATTTGGACATTAAATCTTAATAGTAATCAATTAGAACTTCAAGCCAATTCTGGGTTAACTATTCACCCAGAAAATATCACCGAAACCGATGTTTTAGCCTATTCGATTAACGATCCTCAACCCTTGAGCAAAAGTCGGACTGTGGATTTTCCCTTGGTGGTGGAAGGTCGTTTAGTCGGGTTAATGGCAATTTGTACCCAAGAAACCCTCAATGATGAAGCTCAGGGAGTTTTGGGCTGGGTGGCGAATGCTTTAGCGGTTGGTATTGATCGGGTGAAGGCGCGGGAAGAACTGCAAAGTCGCCGGGAAGGGTTATTATTTCGGTTGGCGAGTCAGATTCGGGATTCCTTGGATATTGATACCATTCTCGGAACCGCCGTTAGTGAAATTCGAGCCTTATTACGGGTGGATCAATGCCATTTCCTGTGGTATCTCCATATTCAACCTAATCAACAACCCAGTTTTACCGTCACCCACGAATCCCTCAATCCCAATTTATCCAATGGTTTGCAGGACTATCCCCAGGAACAAATCCCTTTGTTAGCCGAAAAAATTCGGATGGCCCAGACGATTAAAATTGATAATATTCACACCACAACGGCTTTAGATGAATCTACCAGAAATTTTCTACAGGAAGCGGGGATTTTTTCCCTATTATTATTACCTTTAGAAACGCGATCGGGTCAACGGGGAGCGGTAGTCTGTAATCATTATGCCGGATATCGACCTTGGCGGGACAGTGAGGTGGAGCTTTTGGGGGCGGTGGTGGATCAATTAGCGATCGCCATTGACCAAGCCGAATTATATGCCCAAACCCGGGCGGCGGCCTTAGCGGCCCAAACCCAAGCCTTTCATTTGAGTGAAGCGTTACAGGATTTGAAGCAAAAGGAATCCCAATTAATTCAAAGTGAAAAAATGTCGAGTTTAGGACAAATGGTGGCGGGAGTTGCCCATGAAATTAATAATCCGGTTAACTTTATTTATGGGAATCTTACCTATGCCAAAGAATATACTCAAGATATTTTAGAATTATTGGAATTATATCAAGAAATTTATCCCGTTGCCACTCCGGCAATTCAAGCCAAAGGCGAAGAAATTGAATTAGAATTTTTAGTCGAAGATTTACCAAAAATTCTATCTTCGATGGAAATGGGGGCTGATCGGATTCGTCAAATTGTAGTTTCTTTGAGAAGTTTCTCCCGATTAGATGAAGCCGAAATGAAGCCTGTCAATATTCATGATGGGATTGATAGTACATTATTGATTTTACAAAATCGGTTAAAACCCAAGGCAGCATCCGGTGGGATTGAGTTAATTAAGGAGTATGGCAAGTTACCCAAGGTTGAATGTTATGCCGGACAGTTAAATCAGGTGTTTATGAATTTAATTGGGAATGCCATTGATGCCTTAGATAATCAACCGGAACCTCGAATAATTAAAATTACTACGGAGGTAATTCCTCCTGATTTAACCGATAAAAAAGGTAAACTACCGCCTTTAGAACAAGTTAGAATCACCATTCGAGATAATGGCCCCGGAATCGAAGACAAGGTTAAAAACCGACTATTTGACCCATTTTTTACCACCAAACCTGTCGGAAAAGGCACGGGTTTAGGATTATCAATTAGTTATAAAATTGTAGTAGAACAACATCGCGGGGAAATTCTTTGTTACCGAGATCCCGATAATTTTACGGCATTTGAAGTTTCTATTCCTATTTTTCAAAAAGAACACAATCGATAATTAGTTGGAGCGGGGAACACCGCAACACCGCAACAATGGCAAAATCCTCGTTATCCTCGTTTCTAGGTTCTACCTAGAAATGCTATTCACGGAGGCTCCGCCTCCATGAATAGCATTTAATAAACAATTGATTACCCTTGACACACAAGGAACAGGAACACTATTCCCAATTAATCGGCGGGCGGTTGAATAGGAAGCAACCAATTTAAACTCCTCGGGAAATCCTTGCAAACGTAGCATTTCTCTCTCGGTTAACCTTCGTTCTCCATTGACTAATAAATAATTATAGGATGCCCCGGCTCTTAATGCACAGGAATAGGGATAGGCACTAATATGACCGGCTTTATTTTCATGCCAAATTGTCGGCTCAGTAGGGGTTTTTCCCTGATATTTAATTAAACGATTATTACGGATTTTTTCCGAAGCATAATAAAAGTCTGAAACTTGTGGTTCTAAAATTTCTGTTAAGGGTTTCATCGGGATTTTTTGAACATCCCAGCGAAAGGGCAAGGGTTGACGATAACCCACAATAAAAATTCTTTCTCGCTTTTGGGGTAATCCACAATTTAAGGCATTTAGCACTTTATATTCAACAGTATAACCCAATTTTTCTAAAACTTCAATAATAGATTTTAAGGTTTTTCCTTGGTTATGTCCCACTAATTGTTTAACGTTTTCTAGGATAAAATAATTGGGTTTTTTACAAGCTAAAATTCGAGCAATATCAAAAAATAACGTTCCTCTGGTGTCTTCAAATCCTTTAAGTTGTCCACAAATACTAAAGGGTTGACAGGGAAAACCCGCTAATAAAATATCATGTTCGGGAATATCTTCCGCTTGAATTTGGGTAATATCTCCAGCCGGTTTTTCCTCAAAATTCATCTGATATATTTTTTGAGCATCGGGGTCAATATCTGAGGAAAAAACACATTCTGGATGAATATTTTTAGGAATTAATACTTGATTAATCGCCGATCTAAATCCTCCAATTCCACAAAATAAATCAATATATTTCATTACTAATTCCGACGTTATATAGCTTTTTTAATGGCTTCTAGGGTTGCGTCCCTATGAACCCAGGCGCAAAGAGGGTTGGGAGACCCAACCCCTACGATAAAATGTTACAACCAGAAGTATTACCCCTGTTCCCTGTTCCCTGTTCCCTGTTCCCTCTTACGGTATTTCCTATCAAAAATTAAGCTATTTCAAAAGAGTCTATTTCCAACACAGGGCCAATCATAGCCAGGGTCATAATATCCTCTCGAATTTGACCTTTAACGGTTACTTTTAACCCAGATTTTTGCAACTCTTTCGGGGGTTTATGCAATTCATAGGTTTTATCATCGGTGACTAATGCCCAGGTGCCAAAACCAAATCCCTTGCGTTCAATGATGCCTGTTACTGTGATACTCATATCGCGTTCACCTGAGTTTTAATGGCTAAACGAGCTAACCCAAAACATAACAAAGCATTGGTCACTAAAAACAGTTGAGAACCCCAACCTGTGCCTAATCCCCAAACTGCCGGAGAGACTATGGCACTAATTCCTAAACAACTGGCTGTTCCAAGAGTTACCCCAATTGCAATCCATTTCCACTGGGGATGTCCCAGGAATAATATTACTAAAATTGCCGGAATTAATACACTGGCAAATAGAGGATTTAGGGTCGAACTTCCTTGAATTGCGCCGCCTAATTCGGGGAGAGAACTACCCATCATTCGCATCGGCCATTGGGGTAAATCAAAGATATAGAAACCCCGCAGGAAAAACAAACCACTACTACCCGCAATTAATCCCCCGGTTAAAGACCAACCCCATTGGAAGGGGAAATAATTTTTCAGCAACCAAGCTAATAAATAGGAACCTAAAACCATGGCTAATTTGGGTAATAAAGCCACCGCTCCACCATCAATCCAAAATCGAGGATTCAGATAGCCATTATCCCGTAACCAACGGAAGAAATCTCGGAAGGTAATTTGTCCTTTCAAGGCCATTTGTACCGCATTTGTGGCATCTAAATGACCCGCGCCAAAATGATTTAAGGGGTCTTCTGCAACTTTACGGGCTGATTCTTTGATAATATTAACAACCTGATTAGGTTCGGTCACTCCACTAGCTTTAATTAATGCCGCGACCCCAGCAACGTGCGGCGCCGCCATACTGGTGCCTTGAAAGGCTGCAAATACCCCTTCACCCGTCGAGGGGTCAATGGTATTTTGTAGGATGCCTCCGACCTCATTGTCTCCTTGAATTAACCCCCCGGGGGCAGCAATATCAACTCCCGCCCCAAAATTAGAATAGGGGGTTTTATTTCCGGCCGGGTCTAGGGCGGCAACACCTAAAACCTTGGGATAACGGGCGGGATATCCGGCACAATTATCCCCGGAATTTCCGGCCGCCCCAATAATTACTACTCCTTTAGAATAGGCATAATCAATGGCTTCTTGCATTAAATTACTTTCGCCACCGCCGCCTAAACTCATATTAATCACATCGGCGTTATGGTCAGCCGCAAATTTAATCGCTTCAGCAATATCAGAAATTGTGCCCCCGCCTCCAGCACTTAATACTTTTAATGGCATAATTCGGGCTTTATAAGCAATGCCCGCTACACCATAATTATTATTTGTAGATTGGGCAATCGTACCCGCCACATGGGTTCCATGTCCGTTATCATCAACAGCCTCAATTTTATCGTTGACAAAATCATAGCCTTCGACAAATGAAGTCTGTTCTAAATCGGGAACTTGACTAACTCCAGTATCAATCACTGCAACGGTTACTCCTTCTCCTTGGGTTTCACTCCAAGCCCCTTCTATATTAATACTGCGAAAGTTCCATTGTTGACCATATAATGGGTCATTGGGAACCGAATTAGCCATCTCATAAATAATCGCAGCTTGGGTATTTTCCCCGAGGATTTCATCAGCGCGATAGATATAATTAGGTTCAATAAATTCTGTCTGTTTACCTAGGGATTTTCTCAAGGATTTTAGGAGTTTCTCATCTCCGCGCACCACATAAACGTTATCGGCTTGAGAAAATTCACTATTAAGATAGGGAACAATTTGATATTTTTCAGAAATTGACCGGACTTGATTAGCAATTTCGGGTTGTCCTAAAGATTCTTTAAAATCAAGTACAATACTGTCATAACTGCCCTGAGTGGCTAAACCTGAGAAGTTAGAAACTGCCCAGCCTAAACCAATTAAAAATAAGCAGAATAGGAAGAATTTTTTCATCGTTTTTCAACGGTTAAGGTTGATGAGAGGTCGCGGGTTTCCAGAAACCGGGTTTCTTGGGTCTGAACATATATCTTATTCTTATTCTATCTATCATCCTCCAAATAGATGATCATAGATAATAACTTTCACGGAGGAAAAATTACAATGGAACGTGGTTTATTATGGCTTCCCCTGCTGGCGGTGTTTATCGGTCTAGCGTGGTCGGGTTGGAATGAATACCAAAAATTAGAGGCCTATCAAGCCTGGGCGACGGATTTTGATAAGGCTAAATATGATATTTATGCGGTCTTGGGGTTAAAGGAAACAGACCTAACCTGGGGAAAACCGACCCGCAAAGGCCCAGTTAATTTAGAAACCTTTTCTCTCAAACAGGTGGAGTCTTTGGGTTTATGGGTGGATAGTCAGGCCATTGACGCCAATAGTCCACCGGAAAAAGGAAAAGCCATCGCGTTAGAATTTAGATTCACCGATACCGCTAAAATTGTCCAGATTCCCTTCACGGAAGTTTCCCTCGCCGTCCGATGGTATAAATACCTCCAGTCTTTGATGCAATAATCTGGTAGGAGTTTGGGCTTCTTCCCTCGGACAAAAAGATTATACTAGGGGAAATCGGGGTTATTTTCCCTAACAATCAGAGAAATTACCTAGAGATTTTTACCTTTTTTTTACCTAAAGCATGAATTTTAAACAATTACCTAAGAATTTAATCGCCTTAGCCCTGGCAATGTCGTTATTGATATCGGCTTGCGGGGCCACATCTTCCCCACCGTCGGGAAATCAATCTACTAATAATTCTGCCCAAACAACCGTTTCCCAAAAACCTGTTTCTGGCAGTCAATTTAATCAGTTTTTCCCTAAAAATCAAGACGGTTATCAGGTGGTTTTTGCTCAGGAAAAAACCGGTTTTGCTGAAGCTAAATTGAATCAAGGCGGGCAAAATGTAGCCATGCTGTCAATTAATGACCTAGCGAATAATCCCAGTGCGGCGACAAAATATCAACAAAGTAGTAAAACTATTAGTGGATATCCCGCCGTCACTCAAGGTAAGAATACTACCGCTATTTTAGTAGCCAACCGCCATCAAGTAAAAGTCCAATCTCGAGCCGAATCTTTTACAGCCAATGACCGAGAAAACTGGCTGAGTAAATTTAATTTGAATGGGTTATCCCGAGTCAAATAATATTAGGATTTCTAGCAACAATAACCATACTATTTTAGGAGAATAAACTGTGACTAAATCTATCACTCAATTAGTGGACGAACTCCCCACCGGAGGCATTACTATTATGGTTTTACGGGGGTTGGATTTTGTAATTCCGGGTCAATGGAATAATTTAGTGGGGTTTGAAAATACGGTTAAAACTATTACCGGAGAAGATGACCCCGCCTATATTCAACAGGTCAGTGAACGGGCGTTATGGCTCTATAATGATAAAAATGAAGGCTATCAACGGGCGTTGTGGTTATATCAAAGTATAGATAGTGCAGGAACCGCTTTAGGAACGGCCGCTTTAGCCAATAAAATTGGAGAAAATATCAGCTTTTTGGGCTTCTTAAATAAATTAACTCC
>DATNRE010000817.1:0-12730 GCA_036703685.1 Candidatus Obscuribacterales bacterium | reverse complement strand
TGATAAATAATCGTCATCTTCAGGAGTCGGATCAACAGTTTCAGTCAAGGCATTAACCAGTTCATCATCATTATCATCATCATTATCATCATCATCATCATCATCATCGGGTTCAATATGACCAGATGGTTTACTTAAAATTTCTAGTAGCAAGGAGTTATTTTTTGTTAACTCTTTAGAAAATTCTAAAACTTCTTCTTCGCTTAATCGATAGTTGCTTTTCTCCTGAAAAACGGAATATATATTAATCAAAACTTTTAAATCTTCTTCGTTTAAATAAACCCATTCTCCTCCTTGCTGTTCAATCATTTCATTAAGAACCTTACGGGAGTCCCATTTTTGTTTGATTTCTCGATCTTTGGAACGAACTAAACAGCCACGAGTTAAATCAAAGGTTTCATAATCACTTAACCGTTTCATTCCTGCACCGACAGAAATACCATGTGATTGCTGAATCACTGCAACGCCGATTTTAAAAGGTTTATCCTGTTCTTGACCTATTAATTTAAAATTAATCCAACCTTGATTAATAGCTTTAGGTTCAACCTCAGAAATATCTTGAACCACAACTGAGTTGAGTTTCTCTCCGCTTAAAGTTTCTCCTTCTAAACATTCACCTTTCAAAGTTTTAAAGGCTAAAGCCAAAACCTCAGCGATAAAATTATTGTCTTCTAAATAATTTTCAGGGATAGATTGACTTGCTTGTTCTAAAGCTAGTTTGAATCTTTCTGAGGGATTATCAGGTAAGGGATCATCAACATCAAAATGTTCTGCACACCAAGCTAAGACCTCTCTCACTGAAAGTTTCTGTTTACCTAAATCTCTTAGCTGATTTTCATCAAATGGGTAAACCGGATGAGGAGGGATTAAATGACGAGGTTTGTATAATTCCTCTTGCAACCATAAACTCACTAAATCAATAATAGAATTACTATTGAGAAAGTCTAAGTTAATGGGTTTTACGTTAGTATATTTTGACATTCTGTCTACAACACCACCGGGCATAGACTTGATCGCGTTTGTCCAGATATCAGGTAAAACAACGGTCAGAATAATAACTCCTTGGCCTAATTCTGATTGCGTCAAAGAGTTATAAAGGTTATACACTAATTCGGCTATGACTTGAGGAGTTGTAAACCCAGCATCATTAACTTTTAATGACTCAAGTTCATCAAAACAAATAATCACTGAGTTATAATGACTCACTAGGTTAAGAACTTGTAAGACCGAATTAAAAGCTTCCGATTCTCGTTCTTGATTTGTTTTATTTGAGTTAGAAGGAAGTCCTAAATAATCGGCAGTTGTTTGATCAAGAGCATCTCCCGCTAACCATTTAATTGCTAAAGGTGAATAAGTTTGAGAAAGTGTCCATAAAATAGCACGAACAATATAGGTATCTGCTAGAGGTTTAGATTGTAAAACTTTTTGACTAAGTTTAGTTATTAAATTTTTACCCTGATTCAACCCATTGGTATAAACTTGATCAAATCGGTTAACCAGTTGGGAAGGAGAAGCGATAGGCGCATTCGGATTAATTGCTTTAAAAGCTTCATTCGCCATTGCTGCTGCTACTTCTTGCCACTGTGATACTCCTTGACTACCTGGATAAGCTAAACTATTAGCTAAAGTTTGTTGAAACTGATATTTGATTAAATTAAGATCAGTATATTTATTGGCATTACCATAAACAAATAATCCTCCGCCTTCTTGTTCAAGATGTTTCCGAATACGTTTTAAGTTGTGAGTTTTTCCAACTCCTTGTAAAGCTGTCCAAACCAGTGTTGTTACTTTTTCATGACTAGCTTGACTATTTTTAACTTGTTCAAGAGCTTGAAAAACTGTATCTGAGGCTTTTTTATTCAATGATATTAAATCTGGGAATCCTTTGCCCCAAATATTTTGCTCTTGAACAATACCAGCATTCTTAAAAGGGTTATAACTTTTAATGGCGGCATGAATTTCGTTGACTGGAGAAACTGAAGGATTAGTCATAGTGTTTAGGTGTGAGGGTGGATACAACAAAGAAATCTATATTTAATTGTCAGAATCTAAGCGCTGAATATAATAGCGAAATCCACCACTCGGTAAAGTAATGGAGTCCTCCCGTTTATCAGGAGTGATATCTGCCATTTCTCCCCCAGTCAATTGCAAAATATCATTAGCTTGCATTTCTAATATCCATTCATTGAACTGTGAACGACTAACTTGATCACCGATAGTCCGACGAATGCGATAAATCGGGACTAAATTATCATAGTTATAATCCTTATTTAATTGATCATACACTTGAAGGGCGATCGCTTTAAACTGATCATAGGAAGCGATCGCAGTTTCTTTAACAAATGTTGCGGAAGTTATTCCTTGATTCAATTCTCGAATTAAACCCACTAAACCATTAGCTAAACGAGCAGCGATCACCGTTCCATCAAACACAAAATCAGGACTGCTTAAAGCCTCAATTAACATTCGTTTTCCCGTATCTGTGATCGATACCATGGGGGTTTGATTTTGCTTATAAATCTTAATCGCTTCGGCCGCTTTTAATTCTTCATAAATTGTTTGAGCAACGCCAATTTTTTTGTTATTGCGTTTTTGCTTAACTTTACTGGTCAATTCACTTTTTTTGACTTCTCCCTCCGTCCCACTCATCGCCCACAAATTGAGGAGGAGGCGAGTTTTATCCATGATTTCCGTCGTAGCAGTAACCGAATTAGACGAATCCAGAGCAGGTATTGAAGACATATTAGGAATCACACTATCGAAAAATATACTCAAATTTTACAGCAAACTTGTCTGAATTAAAAGCCTGGTTGTTCTTTTTAATGAGATTAACTCCGTATATTCTCGTAGAGTTTATAGAATCTTGATACCAAAGTTGATCAATTTCAAGGCTTGGGAAGTTTTTCGCACAAGATCTGTCCAACATCGACTAAGCTGTTGTTAAATTAGACTGTCCGATTTATCGGTTTGCTCATGTCCGTTTCTTCCTCCCCAAACCCCAAATACACAGAACTGCTTAATCGCCTCACGGAAATTAACGATATTAAAGGGGCTATTTCCCTCTTGCATTGGGATCAAGCCACCTATATGCCGCCTGGAGGTGCTCAGGCTAGAGGCCGACAAATGGCCACCTTACGCCGCCTTAGCCATGAAAAATTCACCGATCCGGTTTTGGGTCAACTGTTGGAAGACTTACGGATGGAGGAAGCCAACCTTCCCTATCCTTCCCTAGAAGCCAGTTTGATTCGGGTTGCCCGTCGAGATTATGAGCGGGCGGTGCGGGTTCCCTCAGCCCTGATGGCGCGAATCTCCCAGCATCAATCCGCCTGTTACAATGCCTGGGCTAAGGCGCGGGAAGCCCAAAGTTTTGCTCTGGTTCAGCCCTATTTAGAAACCACCCTAGAATTGAGTCAGGAGTATGCCCGGTGTTTTCCGGGGTATGAACACATTGCCGATCCCTTAATTGATCAACAGGATCAGGGGATGACGGTGGCAAAGGTGCGATCGCTCTTTCAACCTCTGCGTCAAGAATTAGTGGCGATCGTGGAAACCCTCGGCAATTGTGTTCCGTTAAATGACTCTTGCTTACATCAAAATTTCTCCCCTAAAGAACAACTCAAGTTCAGTCTTGGGGTAATTCAATCTTTGGGTTATGACTTAAAGCGAGGACGTCAAGATAAAACCTTGCATCCGTTTATGACGAAATTCTCCATTGATGATGTGAGAATTACCACCCGGGTGTATGAACACCATCTGGAACAAGCATTATTTAGTACCATCCATGAAGCGGGTCATGCCCTCTATGAACAGGGAATTGCACTAGAGTTAGAAGGAACTCCCTTAGCGGGGGGAGCTTCCTCGGGTTTGCACGAAAGCCAAGCTCGTTTATGGGAGAATGTTATCGGTCGCAGTCGCGGGTTTTGGGAATGGTTTTACCCTCGGTTACAGGGGGTGTTTATGCGGCAGTTAGGACAGGTGGCAACGAATCAGTTTTATCAAGCTATTAATAAAGTTAATCCTTCTTTAATTCGTACCGATGCCGATGAAGTTACTTATAATTTACATATTATGATTCGGTTTGATTTAGAGTTAGCCATGTTAGAAGGAAAATTAGCTATTTGCGATTTACCAGAAGCCTGGAATGATCGTTATAAAAATGATTTAGGGGTGACTCCAACAACCGATGCTGAGGGCGTATTACAGGATGTTCATTGGTATATTGGATTGATTGGGGGAATGTTCCAAAGTTATACGTTAGGGAATTTAATGGCGGCTCAAATTTATGATACTATCGTGAGTTTTGATCCTGAAATTCCCTTTGAAATTGAACGGGGAAGTGCGAAGCGGCTGTTAGAATGGTTGCAACAAAATATTTATCAACATGGTCGAAAATTCACCACCTCAGAATTAATTGAACAGGTGACGGGTTCTCCTTTAAAAATCGATCCGTTTATTCATTATTTGCGTCATAAATATGAATATCTCTACAATTGTAAGTTAGGGAACAGGGAACAGGGAACAGGGAATAGGGAATAGGGAATAGGGAATAGGGAATAGGGAATAGAAACAAGTGATGTAGTTTATTCCCCGGGTAAGAACTCTTTTTCTAAGATTTGTTCTAAGGTGTAAGGACATTCTTGGGGAAAAATACTTGCCTTTAAGGAAGTTTCTCGCCCTGCTAAATCCAGCCCATCGCCGTAACTTTCTACAACCGCATCCGGTAGGTAAGGTTTCAAGCTAGGACTTTCTTTAATTAGTTCTTTAATTTGATAACGCTGTTCATAAATAGTATTTGACCAACTCCGAGAACGTTTTGCAGGTTGATATTCCCATTTTAATAAATGACCGATTAAAACCCTTAAACGATTCCTCAACTCTCGGCGGTCTTGTTTACCCAAAGATTCAATCTCCTCAACTAAATTCGGCACATCTAAACTATCCCACGCCCCATCTCGCAACAACTCTACTTGCTCCACAGTCCAAGCATAGAAATCCGTTTCATACAAATCAGAAGATTTAGAGAGATTTAATTCTATTGAATTCATGGCTGATAAGATTTGATTGAGCCGTTTTTGGGTAAGGTTAATATCTTTATTATATAGCAAAAGTCCATGGGGAAAAGGCAATTTATCGGCTGTCATTACCGCGAAAGCGGTAATCCATGTCCGGCGACTGCTATAACAACCCGCGCCGAGGTTATGACATTTTAATACTGATATCAAACAGTCAGAAGTATTACCCTATTACCTGCTATCTTTAACAGCTTAACAGTTTTCAACTAAACCGAAAGAGTTTTCTAATTGATCTAAAATAATATCGGTGACAACTTTAATCCGATAACGACAGGCCATGGTTTCACTACAGGCAAAAGTGCCATTTTCCCAATATTTATTACTTCCCGCACCGCCCCCACACACTCCAAAATATTCGCAGGTTTCACGACATAATTTAATCCCTTCCTGCATATCAGCATAAATTTTCTGGAATTTTTCCGTATCACAAACGGACTCAAAACTATCTGTTAAAACATTCCCTAAAATAAAATTACCATAGGGTTCAATATTCACTGATAATAATTCCGGGTCAAAGGTAGAAAAATTTCCTTGATAATCAATATTAATTAACACAAAAGGGTTATTCATATCCGTTTGAGTCAAACGGGAATTAGAATAAATTAAACCACAAATTGCTTCAAATTCTCTCAGGTTAAATTCTCCCTGCACCTCTGAGGTTAATTCCCAAAAACGCTGCATAAATGCACGATATTTTTCCGATGTTCCCACAGCTTCTAAAGTTGATGATTGATTTACTCCTTCAATTTCTTCTAAATTAAATCCCACATCATAAATTCCATTTTCCCTAAAAAAATTAAAGATTTCATCCGCATAATTCAAAGAATCTTGAGTAACAACGGAAATCACATAAAAAGGAATATCGTTTTTTTGTAAGAAAGAAATGCCTCGCATCGTTTGGGCGTGACTTCCTGTTCCCTTGCGAGTTTGGCGATGGGCGTCATGGATAAATTCCGGCCCATCTAAACTCACCCCAACACAAATATTATGTTCTTGAATAAAATCACACCATTTTTGATTAATATAAGTGGCGTTAGTTTGAACGGAATGCCAGATTTTTGCTTGTTTTTGATTATATTTTTGATCAGCTTCTTGAATGAGTTTAAATGCTGATTCATAAAAAGAAATCGGAACCGCTAAGGGTTCTCCCGCGTGCCAACAAACGGTAAGCTCATCTCCGACAAAAGGAGAATTAAAGATATTTTTGAAAATAGGTTCTATTAAATCTAAAGAAAGCGTATTTTTTAAGTCTCGGTTCGGTAAATAACAATAATCACAATTCAGATTACAAAAAGATGTGGCTTGAATTACAACTAAATTAATCGGGCCGAATTTGCTAAGATCAATTTTTTGAGGTTTTAATAAAGTTGGATTTGTCATTGATTTTAATGAATTTAAAAGGAGTAAAAAATTAGCGTTGCTAGAAATCACAACGCCTTTTTAGAGAGAGAATCACATCTAACGGATATTCACAAAGCGACCCCCATCACCCCAGCCATTGCGCCAGCCACCCCCATTGCGCCAACTCCCGCCATTTCCCCAGGAACCCCCGCCACCTCGATTGATCCAGCCTCCCCGTCCCCCGCCATTTCTCCAGGCTGCCCTGGCGATTTGTTCTCCGGGTTGTGGGGCTTCTGATGTTTTTGGTAATTGGTTTTCTCGCTGTTTTAAAGTTTCTGTAATTCTCGATAAACGGGACTCAATCGTTGTAGATTCTGTGGTTTTAACTGTAGCATTAGCCACCGGAATATTTAAAGCACTTAGAGCCAAAAAAAAGCCCACTAATCCTATTTTTGTACTGATTTCCAAAAGAGTTACTCCTTTTATTAATAATTTTTAGGGCACTATAGCATAAATTTTGATCTTATATGAAATCCTTTAATACTTTCTACAAATACTTAATCAGGTGACTATTCTCTGTTCCCTGTTCCCTGTTCCCTGTTCCCTCCCTATCTTTAACACTAATTTCAGGATTTCATATTAATTGATTGAAAAAGGTTAAAAAAATTAGCGTTGCGATCGCGGACAACGCCTTTTTCCAGATGAGGATAACATCTAAACAGAACTAACGGGAATTGATAAAGCGACCGCCACCATCACCCCAACCATTCCGCCAGTTTCCACCACCCCCACGATTGACGAACCCACCCCCACCATTCCCCCAGGCTCCAGCGATTTGTTCTCCGGGTTTGAGGACTTCCGGTTTTTCTGGTAATTGGTTTTCTCGCTCTCTTAGAGTCTCTGTAATTCTTAACAAACGGGACTCAATAGTTGTCGAGGCGATCGCTGAATCCGTGGTTTTAACTGTAGCGTTTGCCGCCGGAATATTTAAGGCACTTAGAGCCAAGAAAAAGCCCACTAATCCGGTTTTCGTGGTAATTTTCAAAATAGTTACTCCTTTGATTAATAATTTTTCTGGCACTATAACATAAATTTTGATATAATGGGTTATATTTTCTTAAGAAAACTTAATTGAAACGGTGTGAGGAAAAAATGATTGTATCTAAAAAAATTGCGATCGCTGCTTTGAGTGCTGTTTTGTCCCTGGGTCTATCAAGTCCGGCTTGGGCAGAAACGGTGATGGAAAAAGTCGCTAGAACGGGAGTATTAACCGCCGGAGTTCAGACGGATTTTATTCCCCTTTCCTATGTGAATGACCAGGAAGAATTAGTGGGGTATTCTATTGATATCCTGAATAAAATTAAAGCCCAACTTACCCAGGAATTAGGAAAGGAAATTACTTTGGAACTGGTTCCTATTAGCATCGGTGAACGGATTCCTAAAGTATTATCCCGGGAGGTTGATATTGTTTGCGAGGATGTAACTTTTACTTGGAATCGCGATCGCTATGTTGATTTTTCCGTGAGTTATGGGGTAACAGGAACCAGGTTATTAGTTAAAAAAGGAAGCAATTTAGGCACACCAGAATCCTTGGCAAATCGACAAATTGGTGTATTAGAAAATGGTAGCAGTGAATCTACCATGCGAGTCGTACAACCCCAAGCCAAAATAGTCAAATTCAAGACTATTGGCGAGGGAATTGCTGCTTTAGAACAGGGTGAAATTGATGCTTTTGGTTCCGATGGGGTTTTGCTAGAAGGAACTCGACAAACCCTCCCTAACCGCGATGCTTTAGAAGTAGTTCCGAATCTTCCCTATACCCGGGAAGGAATTGCTTGTATCGTCCCTGAAAATAATTCTTCTTTTTTAGATCGGGTCAATTTTTCGATTGTAAAATTGATGAAAGGTTATGTTTTGGGGGATAAAGAATCCGTGGCTATTGTTGATCAATGGTTTGGAGAAAATGGTGTGATCACAATAGATAATGATTTAATCAAAAATTATTTTCAAGGTGTGATTAACTCCCGAGAACAAATCAAACTTAACTAATAATATAGCAATTCCTATAGGAATTGTAAAAAAACACGTTAAGGGCGGGTTCACCAGTCACTTTTGCTTGATAAAAATATTTTTATCAACCCAATTTTTAATTAATTAAAATTGACAGGATTAATTAGGATGGGTTTAGATAGATTAGTGTCGAGAAGCAGAAGGTCAGGAAGAACTCGCCTCTAGGGGGTTAGACTGATAAAATAAAAATCAATCCATTATCTATGATTACTTCTTTTTCCTGCAAGGAAACGGAAAAAATATGGAATGGGAAATTATCACGAAAGTTTCCACCAGACATCCAAGAAAGAGCTTTACGTAAGTTACGACAAATCAATGCGTCAACCCTATTAGATGACCTAAGAATTCCACCAGGAAATCGTTTAGAAGCTCTATCAGGTGATAGAATAGGCAAATATAGCATCAGAATCAATCAACAGTGGCGAATTTGTTTTATTTGGTATAATGGAGAGGTTTCAGGAGTCGAGATTGTTGATTATCACGATTAAAAGTCATGAATGAAATTTTACTCTACAATCCCCATGCTGGAGATATCTTAGAACATGAATTTTTAGAAGAATTAGGAATTAATCAAAACACTTTGGCATCGGCAATCGATGTTGATTCTAATAAAATTCATGCTATTATCAAGGGAAAATGTCCGGTTACGGCTGAGATAGATTTATGCTTATGTCGTTATTTTGGACTTTCAGAAGGATATTTTTTAAGGTTACAAAATACCTATGAAATTATGGAAGCCAAACGAAAATTAGGAGAAAAATTAAATCAGATTAACCCTTATTCTTATAGCCAGTAAATTCTTGATTGTATATATAAAAAGGGGGTTAGGGGGTATCCATCGGGTAACAAATGGCGGTATTATGGAATTTGTAACTACTGAATCATGAGTTGATCAGAATATGACGGAACCTAAAAACGAAAAGTTAACTCGGGCTTTAAATCAATTAATTGAGGAACATGGGATTAAAAATCTTGTGCATTCTTTAGCTAATCATTGTTTTAAAGAAGCAGAGTTTTTGCGACAAGATCGCAGTACAGATCTGGCTCAAAATTGGCAAGATATTGCAGAGAAACTGCAAAAAGTTATGGAAAATCAGGAATCCTGATGGTGATGTGGCAATCTTAAATAGATTGTAATATCTTATTGTAAGGTTTTGGAGTTCAAATCCTTTTTATGCTTGGGGTTTAGAGACCAAACCCCTACAGTTTTTTCATTTATTTAATTAAACCTAGATAGTACAATCTTTTCCTCCCTATTACCTATTACCTATTACCTATTACCTTAATAATATGACCAGTTCACAACCGTTGTTTTTAGATATTAGCCAACATTGGGCGCGTCCTTTTATTCAACGTTTGCAAGCTCAAGGTTTAATTAGTGGATTTAAAGATAACACATTTCGCCCCGATCAAAATCTAACCCGGGGGGAATTTGCAGCTATTTTAAAAGTGGCATTTCCCACTTCTATTAAACGTGAATATATTCCCTTTAAAGACGTTTCCAAGGAGTTTTGGGCGGCGGAAGCGATTAAAACCGCCTATCAATCTGGCTTTATTTCGGGTTTCCCCGATGGACAGTTTTTTCCTCAAAGTCCGGTGACTCGCTTACAGGTATTATTAGCATTGGTATCAGGTTTAAACTTACCCGCAGGAAAGAGTTTAAACCTAAAATATATTTACGATGATGGGGATAAAATTCCTGAATATGCGACTCAAGCGATGATCACCGCAACAAGTGCTGAATTAGTCGTTAATTATCCTCATCCCCAAATTTTTAATCCTAATTCTAATGCAACTCGGGGAGAAGTCGTTAGTATTATTTATCAGGCTTTAGTATTACTAAAAAAAGCGAATCCGATTATTTCTCAATATATTATATCCTTAGCTAAAACTGGAATTATTAAAACCGGAACCCATCTTTCTGTAAATGGGAGAAAATGGAAATTACCTTGGAGTCAATGGAGTTCAGGAATTGCTACAAATACCGGAATTAGTGATAAGGGAATTATCCAAGTTTTAGGAATTAATCCCTTAAATACAACGGATTTTAGTCTTCAACCTTTGAGTTGGTTTGCTGTGCATTCAACGCCGGGGACTTTTTTAGATACCGAATATCGTTATATAAAAATTGATCAATTAGCGGAATTATCAGCCTGGGATTTAGAAATTCAAGAGAATACACTTAATATTATTTCTAAAATTGGTACTGTTCAAACCCTAAACTTTGAGGAACGGGCGAATATTTCCCAAATGACGATAACCTTAAATCAACCGACTCCATGGGAACTCTATCAACAGAATACCCAATGGGAAGTAGTGGTCGATGCAACAACAAATCCTACTATTATTAAACCCTTTGAAGAACAATCTCAACCCACACCTAACCCAGTCAATTCTGAACAACAAAACGAAGGAGAAACCGCCGTCACAACTCAAAAACCCTCCCGTCCTTTGGTTAAAGTTGTGAATAATCAAACGGTGATTCAAGGAACCTTACCCGATGGTTATGGGGTGAAAGTTTCTACCTTGAATAATCCCAATCGTATTGTAGTTGAATTACGCCAAGATCCCTTAATAGAACGGGATATTACCTGGGTAAAAGGATTACGGTGGCGACAACAATATATGACTTTAAATAATAGCCGTTTTCCCGTGGTTTGGTTAACTATAAATCCTGATTTTGGCTTGAATTTACGACCAATTTGGGCAAGTCAAACGGGAATGAAAGGCATTGACAGTTTAACCAAAACCGTTGATAATAGTCAATGTGTAGCGGCAATTAACGCCGGATATTTTAACCGGAATAATCTTTTTCCTTTAGGCGCAATTCGGCGGGAAAATCAATGGTTTTCAGGGCCGATTTTAAACCGAGGCGCGATCGCTTGGAATGATAGAGGACAGTTCAAAATTGCTCGTTTAACTTTAAAAGAAACCCTGATTTCCTCATCGGGACAACCCTTAGATTGTGAATTACTAAATACCGGATATGTGAAAGCTGGAATAGCTCGTTATACTCCTGAATGGGGCGAAAGTTATACCCCCTTAACCGCCAATGAAATTGTAATTGTGGTAGAAAATAATATTGTAAAACAACAACTCGAACAAACCAATACGACCGCCGTTATTCCTATTCCTAAAATCGGTTATTTATTAACTTTGCGATCTTTTCGGAGTGTTTTAAATTCATTTTCTGTGGGTACATCTATTCAAATTCAATCCCAAACTACGCCCTCGGATTTTAATTCCTTTCCCCATATTTTAGGCGGCGGCCCCTTATTATTACAAAACGGCCAGGTGGTGGTAGATGCGATCGCCGAAGGGTTTAGTCCCGCCTTTGCCGATCAGTCGGCTATTCGTAGCGGGGTCGGCATCACCGCCAAGGGTGAATGGATCATCGCCACCGTCCATAACCGCGTCGGCGGGGTGGGGGCCAAATTAACCGAAATGGCGCTCTTAATGGGGCAGTTAGGAGCCACTGAGGCGTTAAATTTAGACGGGGGAAGTTCGACCAATTTAATTTTAGGAGGGCAACTTTTAAACCGTATCCCCGATACCGCCGCCCCAGTTCACAATGGTTTAGGGGTATTTCGGCGCTAAAAAACCCCAATGTATAGATGTATGTTAAGCTGTAGCACTAATATCGATTGTTAGCTAAATTCTTAATTGCGGACTCCTGCCATGATCACTCCCAGTGAGTTGAATTACTATTATAAAGTGTTAGATCTGAAGCCTGGAGCCTCCTTAGAATTGGTGGATCAGGCCTATAAAGACTTAGCATTTATTTGGCATCCCGATCGCATTCCCGAAGAAAATCAACGATTAAAAAAAATCGCTGAGGAAAAACTCAAGGAAATTAATCAAGCTAGGGAAAAATTACGTTCCTTATTGCGTCGATCAAGTTCAAATTCAACTCAACATTCCTCCACTGTTTCCCGTGCAGAATCCCATTCCCGAGCCTCCTCAAATAGTACAGGAAATTCCTATACCTATCAAAAACCCTATTCTAATTATCAATCTTCTCCCTATCAAAGCCGCGTAAAAACCTCTGAAAATAATAATTTTCAACGTCCTCCAGCTAGTAGTAAACCTCCGGTTACGCCCCCACCGCCCACTCCTCCCGCGCCCACTCCTCCCCCCGATAGACCGACGGAATTAAGTGGATTAAGTTTTAAAGGGGCGGATTTAAAAGAAAGGGATTTTTCCAGTCGCAATTTAAGCGGTGCGGACTTAACCGAAGCCGATTTAAG
>DATNRE010000816.1:0-12943 GCA_036703685.1 Candidatus Obscuribacterales bacterium | reverse complement strand
GGTAACAATTTGGTTAGGATGTCTCATAAAATAATCTAATAGTTGAAACTATTTATTGGTTAAACTAATAGTTAAAAGATGATTCTTGTATTTTTGAGAAGAAAAGGTATATAATTGATAATCCAATATTAAATCATTCAGCTTTAATTGTTGGTGTTGCAGTTGAGGAGAACGCCGTTGTAAAGCCCGTAAACGAGCTAAAAATTCCCCCATCCCAAAGGGTTTAACTAAATAATCATCCGCCCCCGCATCTAACCCCATAATTTTATCCGCTTCGGTGTCTTTTGCTGTTAACATTAAAATCGGGATCAGACTTCCTTGACCTCGTAGTTTGTGACAAAGTTCAATTCCCGATAACCCGGGTAATAACCAATCAAAAATCGCCAAAGTGTATTCTGTCCATCGATTTTCCAGATAATTCCAAGCATCCGTCCCATCCTGAACCCAATCTACAATATAGGCTTTTTGAGTTAATATCCGTTTAATGGCTTCGCCTAAATCGGGTTCATCTTCCACTAATAAAATTCTCATGGGTTAAAATGTCTAAAATGATCTAAAATCCTTTCCTGTATAAACGACTAAAATAGTGCTATGATTCGCCGACGTTCAACTCCTTGGATTCATCAAAAATCAAGATTTATTATTGCTAGTCTAGCTGCTTTTGGTGCAGTGATTACCGCCTATTTAACCCTAATTAAACTGATGGGGGGAAATGCGGCTTGTCCGATAACCGGGTGTGATCAAGTTTTGTCAAGTCCCTATGCGGTGATCTTTGGTTTACCCTTGGCATTATTCGGGTTTGTAGCCTATATTATCATGGCGGGGATGGCGGTTTCTCCTTGGTTAATTAACCCGGAAACCCAAAAAAGTTTAAGAACAAAAACAGAAGATTGGACGTGGCTGTTGATTTTTGCTCAAGCCACTGCCATGATGATTTTCAGTATTTATCTAATTTATTTAATGGCATTTGTCATTAAATCCCTGTGTATTTATTGCATTGCTTCGGCTATTTGCTCCCTGGCGTTATTCACTTTAGCGTTATTAGGTCGAGATTGGGATGATCGGGGTCAACTCTTTTTTGTGGCGGTGGTTGTAGCCATGATTACGTTAATTGGAACCTTGGCGATCTATGCTCCCATTAATAGTCCTCGCGCCGAAAAAAATACCTTTCAAATTACCACTACCTCTGAACCCGCTAATATTGAACTGGCTGAATATTTAACCCAATCTGATGCTAAAATGTATGGGGCATTTTGGTGTAATCATTGTCATGATCAAAAAGAATTATTTGGTCAACAAGCGGTAGAAAAATTAACCTATATTGAGTGTGATGAAGCCGGAAAAAATCCTCAACCTGATCTGTGTAAAGCAAAAAATATTCAAGGTTATCCCACCTGGGAAGTTAAGGGTCAAATGTATTCAGGAATTCAAAGTTTAGAAAGGTTAGCAACAGCTTCAGGATACACGGGATCTCGGGCTTTTGGCGCTCGTTAATATTAATTAAAGCCCACAAATTTTGTTGTTGCACTTTAGTGCCGATTCCCATGGGATGCGCTAAAGCGCAACAACTTTTTATGAGTTAATTTTACTTTTCCTATTTAACTTATTTAGGATAATTTAAACCTGAATTGCTAATATCCATACTGCGAATTAAGTCGGAATTAGCTGGCTTTTTACAACCATTTAACATTAAAATAAGAAAGAACAAACCCAAAACAAAAATCACTGCCCAAACTCCATCAAAATCCCAGCCTTCATTTTTTTTGATAAAGCGTTTATTACATTCGGGGCAAAAACTTTCCCAACTTTTATCAGGATGGGTAACAATATCACACATTTTTTCACCTTTACGATTTTTGCGACATTCCATAAAACCTCCTGTTTAACTTTCAATAGAAATTAATAACAAAACACTTCCTAACGCAAAAACACTAAGCTCAATAGCGATTTCTTCTTGTTGGCTCATTTTTCCCCAATAGTGAATACGAGCTAAGAGTTTTTCCCAGTTATTCACTAAGTTTTTAACTTGAGTAAAAGACTTTATCGCAACCAATTGATCAGGGATAATTTCACCGTTTTGGTTTTTCCACCATCCCAGAAAATTCGGTAAGACCGTTGCACCGCCCAAACTATCCGCAACATCGCTTGACAACCCTTGAATTTGATTAGAATACTGTTGAGGAAAGGGGATAGTAATACAGGATTCACAACAGCCAATATTAGGGGATGAAGACTGGATAATCTCTAAAATGGGGGGTACAATAACGGAGTTTTGGGGAAAGGTGATCGCCTTTTGATTTAATTGTTCAAATGCTGTTTTTAAGGGGGAATCATCTTGTGCCATTTCTAGCATAATCTCTTGAATGTGTTGCAGTGTCATACTTCCTCCTAATTCAATTTACCGATAGCTTGTGTAGGGGCGAGGCGCGCCTCACCCTTACGGATTTGTTTTTTTTAATATGGCAGGGTTAAAACAAGTTTCTGCTCTGTAAAACCCCCTAAATGTAAACAACTTGCTGCCTGAAGAATTAGTTCAGAAAACAAGATTCTTTGATATAATGGATTGTTAGTTAGAGTGCAGAAATATTGACAAGCAGCTAACTCCCCTTCCCAAGAAAAATCCCACCCTCCTAAGATATGATGGCTGTCATGAGTAGCCCGGAAATAAAGATTTTCTTGAGAAGACAACACTACGGGATCATTAAAATCAGTGCTGATTTTTAATACGCCTGTTTGACGGACATCTTCAGTCATTTCAGCAGCAGTTTTATAGGGTTGTCCCGCAACATATTCGACTGGAAACGGAAGTTCTTGATAAAGTTGGCCTACCAATTTACTAAACCCTTTTTTATCGGAATCGTTGAGGGTATCACCCGGGGAATCCTCGTAGTGAATGGCCAAGCGATTCTGATAGTTGGGACTAGATTTGGCCCTTTGGAAATCAAAAAAGATCGATCGTGGAAATCGAGTCGGTGATGCTGTTAAACTAGACATAATAAATTTGTTTGGTCGTTGATCAAAGTGATTGACGGCTTTTCCTATAGAGAGGTAAACCGTTGTTCTATCAAGTTTTCAAGGTTCGGTGAGGTTCACTCAAGACAGTGGGAAAACCCTTGATTTGTCCTGATGTTTATATGATCTTCGATTTGCTTTAATTAAATAAGGATCTGCAAAATTGTTAAAATTTTTCAGATCCTTGACAAAATCATGGTGCTATGGTATCTAAATTGAGAATTCGACGCGATCAGTTAAATAGGATTCAGACATTAATCAATTGCAGGGGTATGATTACGCTGCGATGGGAATTTGCCAAATATCGGATAGAAAAAACTTTAGCTTTACGAGTAGGATATATTCAGGACAGAATAGCTCAAGAAGATTTTCAGTATTTACTTGAGAAAAAAATTATTTCTCAAGAATCTGTAGGACTGATTATAGCAGACTTTCCTGAATTCCAAACGGATCACTTATCTTTAGAAGATATCAGATCATATTATGTAGAAACTCAGAAATATTGTGGTTTACAAGGATTTTTAGATAATTATTTCCAAATAAAATTTAATTCTCGCGGAATTTGGGATGATTTTAGAAACGGAAACGGCATTAGGGAGAGTGCTTTTAAGTTATTCTGTGAATTTCTGGGTGAGAATTGGCAACAAATAGGAACAAATGCTCAATTTTTTGAAGATCTTCCTGACTTTGAGAAATTAGAAATTGTACTTTGTAAATTAGATCATCAATCGCAACTTAAATGTTATGAAAGTTTTTGTGAATCTCCCGTGATAGGTTTTAAAATCCCTAATTTTCAAAGCAAAAAATCAATTTATAATTTATATTTATTTTGGTTATTTAAAACATTTTTTAAGTCTATTGATCAACAATGGCAAACAATTGATATTAATTTTAACAGTAGAAATATTTCCAACCGACAAGATACAATTAAAAAGTTGATTAATGAGATTGGAATGCCAATAAAAAACCTCAATAAAAAGATAGACAAAGGAAGTATCAACGATCAAGAAATAGCTGAAGAAATAATTGCAGATTTAAGGAAAAAGACAAAAAATATTATTATTTTTCTAGAAACCTATGAACTGGTTCAAGTTAAAGACTTAGACGAGTTTGTGAGTTATATTTATCAACCACTAATCCAACAGTTAGAAGAATTAAAGGCAAACTTATTTAAACCTAAAATAGTCTTTGTTTGGCTTGATTGTGCTTCCTATCCTACAAGTTCTACTATCAAATTATTTGAAAATGAAATTCCTATCGTGTCGCATTTTTCAAAAAGTGACGTCATTAACTGGATCAATGAACAAGAAATTATCGCTAAAATGTCTAAATGGAGAAAAAGGAACTTTCCTAAAGATCCAGAAGAATTTTTAGAAACAATTTGGAGAGAAGTTGATGTTATTATTCCTGATAACTCTGATATGATCAAACCGGAGATCGTTTTAGAAATCTTTTATAAATTTACTTTAAATCAATGGGAGGAACACAGAAACAAATGGCTGAAACTTTAGATCCAATTAATCCTATTTTTACCGGAAAACCTGAATTTCAACCCAAAGCTAAAGATAAAGAAAGAGATCCTGAAACTCAGGAATATCTTTATCCCTATTTAGCGGAGATCAGTCCCGGGTTAATTGATGCGGTGAATTTAGCGATTAAACTCAAACGTCCGATATTATTGGAAGGTGATCCCGGATCTGGTAAAACTAAATTAGCTAAAGCGATCGCCTATGAATTTAGCAAGCGATCGCAAACTAAATGGCCCTATACAGCTTGGTATATTAAATCAACGGATCAAGCTAGGGATGGTTTATATTGTTATGATGCGGTCAGACGACTTTATGATCCTCAACTCGCCGCTATAGATGCCGAAGAAAAAGATAAGATTAAAGCCAGATTAAACGATCGCTATCATACAGAATATATCAAATGGGCGGCTATTGGTGAAGCGTTTAAAGCCTCTCAAAATAATCAACGGATGATTGTTTTAATAGATGAAATTGATAAGGCGGATACGGATTTTCCCAATGATTTATTATTAGAATTAGAAGAAAAACGGTTATTTGTTCGGGAAACTGGGGAAGAAATTCGCGCCAAGGATGACTATGCACCGATTATTTTAATTACCAGTAATGCTCAGAAAAAGTTATCCGATGCTTTTTTGCGTCGATGTTTATATCATTATATTGAATTTCCTGAACGTTCAGAATTAGAACAAATTATTATAGCCAGATTTGGTGAAAGTTGGTCAGATTCTCTGCTGAATTTGGCATTAAATCGGTTTTTAGCCATTAGAAAGCAGATGAAAGAGGATAAGGGAGATTTTGGTAAAAAGATTAGTGTTAGTGAACTCATAGACTGGATAGGGGCGTTACGTTTTAAGTCAACAGAAGCCGAAATTGAGGAACTTTTGAATCAAAGGAAAATTCCTTATGTCAGTTGTTTGTTAAAATCGAAAGAAGATGATCAAAAATATAGCGAAATTGTTCCCGATGATGATCAGGTTGATGAGGATGACGATGATGATTTTTAATTCTATCTATAAAAAATACCGACCTTCGGTGTGTAGGGGCGAGGCGCGCCTCGCCCCTACGATTATTGGGATTTCCTACTTTTAAATAAAATTTTCGATTATATACAAACAATATTATAAAAGGGAATATGAATACTATCCTTGATTCTTATTATAAATTATTTGCCGAACTCAGAGATGCTGGGTTTGCTTTGGGAACACAGGATTATTTATTATTTATTGAAGCCATTAAAACCGAAATTTATCCGTTAGAAATCGATAAATTAAAACAACTTTGTAGAACCCTTTGGGTAAAATCTCGCAGTCAATATCAACAATTTGAGGCAATTTTTAATCATATAATTCTTCCCCCTATTCCTGTAGAATCAGGTTCAAATCAACCTGTACTGATTAAAAAAGATACTCCTAAATCTACCTCGACTCAAACCATAACCCCAAAAAACGATATTAAAAAACCCCCTAATTTACCCTTAAAACCAGAAGACAATAACGAATATTTCTTATTTCCCGCTTCCCCCCTCACCGACTCAACTTCCCTGAGCGAAGATAGCGAAGTTGTTAAAGCCATGAAAGTTTCTCCTCAACACAATTGGATGAATTTTAAGCCACCCCAAAACCCCAAGGAATATTTCCCCATTACCCCCGAACAAATGACCCAAGGATGGTATCAATTAAAATCTGTTTTGCAAACTGGAACTCGCTTAGAATTCAATATCCAAGCCACCATAGAACAAACGAAACGCCAAGGAAAACCCATTACACCTGTGTTTAAACCCTGTCGTCAAAAAACCAGTAATTTAATGTTATTTATCGCCCAACGGGGGTCAATGCAACCCTTTCAAATATTATCACGACAATTAGTAGAAACCGCTCAACAAACGGGCTGTTTAGATCCCAACCGATGTTATTATTTCCATCAACATCTCAGTGATAATTTTTTTAGAGATTCTGACTTTGAGGAAGAAATTCCCCTCGATGCTATCCTAGAATTAACCCAGCCTCAAAAAACCGTGATTTTAATTTTCAGTAATGGAGATGCGGGGGAAAAACGGTATTCTTCCTATCATTTTAACGCGACTCAAAACGTATTAAACAGACTACAATCTTCAGTAAAAGCGATCGCTTGGTTAAACCCCTTTCCTCAACCCGATTGGCGCTATACAACGGCCGATCATATTGCTATACTGAAAACAGTTAAAATGTTTCCAATTGATCGTCAGGGATTCTATAATGCCCTTCAAATATTGCAATAGGGAATGGGCAATAGGCAATAGGCAATAGGGAATGGGCAATAGGGAATGGGCAATGGGCAATGGGAGAATTAACCGTCAACCATCCAAAATCTAAAATCTAAAATCTAAAATTGCAATGACGAACCCTTCTCTCCTCAATTCTAACCCCCAAACCCAAGCGGCAACAGAAACCATTGACCGCTTTTGTCAGCAATATGAGCAATATGGAGAAATTTATTATCAATTTGCCTGTTATGCCGCCTTTCCCCTAGCATTAACTCCCGATTTTCTCTATCGTTTACGCGATGAATTATATTTAAAATTACCCGTTCCTTGGCTGGCTATTCCCCATTTATTATTATCAGATTTATGTCAGAATATAGGGGCAGAACTCTATGAAATGGATCGAACAGTTCGCGGTTTATTACTGCATCAATTAACCCCTGGTGAATTATCCCACCTTTCCCAATTTTCTCTCCGCTATATCAAGCATCATTTTCAAACCGATATTCAGGGACTTGAGAAAGCGCAATATTGGACAGCTTTAGCTTATGTTCACCCCGAACCTGCGGCTCAAAAAATTGCCCGAGAACTGCGTAAATTGTTGCAAAAACCCATTTCTAGGGACTGGTTGAGAATATCTTCTCTGGTGGAAACCCTAGCCGAACCCCTACAACAAGCTAATTTTCAACCCCTATTAACCTTAGCTGAA
Source organism: Candidatus Obscuribacterales bacterium (assembly GCA_036703685.1). Taxonomy (GTDB): domain Bacteria; phylum Cyanobacteriota; class Cyanobacteriia; order Cyanobacteriales; family Microcoleaceae; genus Planktothrix. The sequence continues at coordinate 5,454 of DATNRE010000816.1, read as the reverse complement.
GCGATGGGAAAAGCCGCCAGGGGAAACTATACCGAAGCCGAACAACAATTTGCTCAACTTCGACAAAATAATAGTGTTAATATTGCCGGGGTTTCTGTTCCTTTACCTCCCCCTCCTATTCCAGCAAAAACCTTTAGTTTTGAAACCGTTACTGTTAACAAAAAGGGTGAAATCATCAACCGGGAAACCAAACAAGCTCAATACTTCACCGAAGACCTGGGGGATGGAGTCACCTTAGACATGGTTTATATTCCTGGGGGGACATTCCTCATGGGTTCACTGGAAACGGAAAAAAATAGCTATGGAGATGAACGCCCCCAACATCAAGTTACAGTTCCGCCCTTGTTCATGGCCAAATATCCCATCACCCAAGCCCAATGGAAAGCCGTTGCTAACTGGCCTAAAATTCAACGGGATCTCGACCCTGACTGTTCGCGCTTCCAGGGATCTCACCGACCCGTAGAAAACGTTTCCTGGTACGATGCAGTCGAATTTTGTGCCCGAATGTTCCAACGCACCGGACGCCCCTATCATTTACCCTCAGAAGCCCAATGGGAATATGCTTGTCGTGCCCGAACTCAAACCCCATTTTACTTTGGGGAAACCCTAACCAGTGATTTAGCCAATTATGATGGCAACAACACCTATGCAGAAGAACCGAAAGGGAAATATCGAGAGGAAACTACCCCCGTCGGTGAATTCCATCCTAATGCCTTCGGACTGTATGATCTCCATGGTAATGTCTGGGAATGGTGCGCCGATCCTTGGCATGAAAACTATGAAGGAGCGCCAACAGGAGGAGAAGTTTGGGAGGATCGGAATAAGAATGATAATCGTTATCAAATCTATGATGTTGAAAATTTAACCAAATTATTAAGCAGCAATGAAAACCGGGTGATGCGCGGAGGTTCGTGGTACAACAATCCCTGGAATTGCCGCGGTGCCTATCGTTACTGGGTCGGGCCGGTCAGTCGGAGCGGGCTCTACGGTTTTCGTGTTGTTTCCTCCCCGCCTGCGTGGACTCTTTAGCCCTTTAGCCTTTAGCCCTTTAGCCCTTTACCCTTCTTTTTTCTTTTCCCTTCTTCCCTTGTGTCCGAGCGAAGCGAGGATTTTTTTTTTAGCCAAATTTGTTAGAAAACCGTAGGGGCGGGTTCGCGTTAATCTAAAATTCCCACCCTAAAATGTCCTAAACCTGCCCCGACCCCCGCAATAATTAACAAATAATCGGATATTCTGGTGGGGTTGGGCGGGTTTATTCAGGTTATTTGTTATTATCAAATATTGTGACGGAACCCGCCCCTACGGGTTAATGTTTATCAAAATTTCCATTATTTAAGTCAAGTTTAGTAGGTTAATTTAGGTTATTTATTAATATCAAATATTGTTACAGCACCCGCCCCGAGCATCCAATCTAATAAAATAGGATTAACTAATTCTGGGGCTTCATCTTGGGGACAATGACCCACTCCTTCTAATCTAATAAACTGTTTAACAGTAGAATATTGTTTAAATTGTTCAGCAATTTCTATCGGTTCCCAGGGGTCATCGGTTCCCCATAATATTATGGCTAAACAAGGTAATTTAGGTAATAAATCCTCCGGTAACGGCCCCTGGGAATAGCGCGTAAAGGCGGCAAAAACCTCCACCGCTCCTTGATCTTGGGCGGGTTTTAATAACATTTCCACTAATTCATCCGTAACAGCTTCATCCCGTTTATAGGCTTGTAATAATACTTTTTTAACGGTTTTTGGGGTTGCTAAAAGATTAAAAAAGAATTGATTAAACCAGGAATATTTTAATAACTCCTGAACCACACTGGCGCCATAATTTCTATACCAAGGAAGTTCGGAGCGTTTGCGATCGTGTAATAATCTTAAAGAACAGTTTAATAAAGCAACTTCTCGCACAATATCAGGATAATCAACAGCCGCCTGCATTACTGCTACACAACCAATAGAATTTCCCACCAAAAACACTTGATCCTGAACAATTTCTCGACAAAAATCAGCAATTTGTTCTCCCCAAGTTTCAAAAGTATAACCGATTTCTTGACTGGGTTTCGGTTTCGCTGACCCGCCAAACCCAATTAAATCTATAGCAAAAACTCGACAATGTTTTGCCAATTCAGGAATATTTTTTCGCCAATGACCCCAAGACGCCCCAAACCCATGAATTAAAACCACCGCCGGGCCCTGCTCACCCTCTCGAACATAACAGATCGGGTATCCTTTCCAAAGCCAAGTTTGCGGTTTAGATGAAGTGGTTAACATGGGTAATGGGTAATCGGTAATCGGTAATCGGTAATCGGTAATCGGTAATCGGTAATCGGTAATCGGTAATCGGTAATCGGTAATGGGTAATGGGGATTTATTTTTTAAATGTTATAATCATAGCAATAAATTATTCTATTTTCTAATTATATAGCAATCCGCGGCTTCGAGACGGAGGTTGTAAATTATTACAACTGATATAAAACAGCCAGAAGTATTATCTGGTGTTCCCAATTCGTAATTCGTAATTCCTAATTCGTAATTCCCTATTCCCTCTTTTAACAAAAACTTCTGCTTTTATGTCAAAATTAAAAGGTGTTAATTCCCTAAATTAAAATGACATCAACTCTACCGACGACTGCTACTATAGACTTTCTGGGTTCTGAAATTGTACCAGAATATGAGACCGCTAAGGTTGTGATTTTACCGATTCCCTATGAAGCCACAACTAGCTATAGAAAAGGCTGCGAGAACGGCCCCGATGCGCTGTTAGAGGCTTCTCATCAGTTAGAATGTTATGATGAAGAACTTGATCGAGAAATCTGTTTTGATGCGGGGATTTTTACCCATGCTCCGATCGCAGATACTCGCCACGGAAAGACCGTTTCCGATGCCGAAATGTTGCGGGTGACTCAAGAAACCCTCCAGTCTTTAATTGAACAGAAAAAATTTGTGATTTCCATTGGGGGAGAACACAGTATTACCGAAGGAGTTGTACAGGGATATCGTCAAGTCTATCAAGAATCTTTTACCGTGGTTCAAATTGATGCCCATGGCGATCTAAGACATGAATATCAGGATACAATTCATAGTCATGCCTGTGTTATGCGTCGAATTGTGAATATGGGATTACCGACGGTGCAAGTAGGAATTAGAGCTATTTGTCAAGAGGAAGCTGATTTAATTAAGGAGAAAAATTTAACGGTTTTTCGAGCAAGAGAAATGGCTTTTAATTTGGATTGGATTGAAAAAGCGATCGCCAGTATTACCACAGAAAAAGTCTTTTTAACCATTGATGTTGATGGTATTGATCCGAGTTTAATTCCGGGGGTGGGAACTCCCGAACCGGGCGGATTAAATTGGTATTCTACCCTAACTTTTTTACGCCGTTTATTTGAGTCTAAAGATGTAATTGGGTGTGATGTAATGGAATTAGCCCCCGTGGTTGATTCAGTGGTTTCTGAATTTACCGTTGCTAAATTAACCTATAAATTAATTGGCTATCAAACCGTAGCCAAGGGATGGATTAAGAATTAATAATTAAGGATTAATTCTTGAGGTTTGAGGAGAGCCACATCGGGTTAACTTCAGCCCCAAACCTCCTTTTTTTTCCTTCCCCTAACCAATGGAAACCGTCGAGGAATCAAAAAGATAGTCGGTTTCCGCACAATTCCAAGCCTTACCATCTAATGCCATTTGTTCAATCAAACTGGCTAGACGTAGGGCTTTCAGCGCTTGTTCTCCGCCTACAGAGGGTTGATTTCCTCCCCGAACACAACTGACAAAATGTTCTAATTCAGCGTGTAGGGGTTCGATATTGCTAGTATGAACTTTTTCAATTAATCCATCTTGGCGATAGAGAACTTGACCATAATTAGTAATATAATTCGCCGTAGTTTGTCGATGAATTAAAATTTCATTATTGAGAAAATCCGCTTCGGTTAAAGAGTTTTTGCAATGGGCAGCAATAGAACGTAATTTACGATGGGTGACTTTACTACTAATTAAAGTAGCCACAACCCCATTGGCAAAACCCAGGGTCGCCGTCACATAATCTAAATAGCCAGAGTCGGAAGCCCGGCTACCACTAGCGGTTAATTTAATCACGGGAGCGGCGACTAAATCTAACATTAAATCGATATCATGAATCATCAAATCCAAAACCACCGAAACATCATTAGCTCGGTCAGAATAGGGACTCATGCGACGGGCTTCTAAGGCTAAAACTTCCTCAGTTTTTAAAACTTTACTAAATTCTTGAAAAGCGGGATTAAATCGTTCAATATGACCCACTTGTAAAATTCGCTGATAGTCGGCGGCGGCATTGACTAACAATTCTGCCTCGCCAATACTCGCAGCAATGGGTTTTTCAATTAAGACATGAACCCCCGCTTGTAAACAGGCCATCCCCACGGGATAGTGTAACCGAGTCGGAACCGCGATACAAACGGCATCGACTAAGGGCAAAAGGTCTCGATAATCTTCAAAAAACCGAACTCGGTACTTACTAGCCGTATCGAGTCCCCGTTCAACATTGACATCGGAAACTCCCACGAGTTCCACGTCCTTGAGCATACTCAAAACCCGGGTATGATGCTGCCCCATATTACCTACACCGATTACACCAACTTGAATCGGATCAAGGTAATTTCTTCCAGTCATAGCATTTGAATATCCAAGGGACATCCTATTTTGCACTCCTCTACTCTCCTCCACCACAGAAATTAAGCCCCTGGGCTGTCCATCAGTAGTGTAAATCCATCCAGATACTATCACAGCCTTGGATTTTGTAAAGAAATTTTAATCAGGGATTGGCAGTTGGGTTTGAGTCAGGAAGGACACACTCCCGTAACCCCACCAACCCCCCGGCTTCGCTATCAGGACTTACGCACAAGACCAAAGAAACCGGGTTTCTGGCCGGTGATTTTGCGGATGAAATCAAGATTTCTCGTTCAGAAACCCGGTTTCTGCGTAAGTCCTAGCTATTTTGGATTAACCGAAGGTGGAACCATTCCAACCCCACATCAAACCTTTAGCATCGGCGAATTCGATATAAATTCTGTTCTGAGGAACCCCTAGGGCCTGGCTAATTTTTTCACAAAACTCTTGACTCATGGCTTTAGTCTGATTCGGTTGCATTGTACCAACACTTTTGATTTCGATATAGCAAACCGGGTCAGTGCTTCCGGCAAATGTCATGGGAATATCTGACTCAAATGCCGTCATTACATAGGATTCAGGTTTTCCTAACTGTTTGGCTAATGCCGAAGACAGGCTTTTTAACAAGCTTTCAACCTCGGACTTTTGGGGTTGAGCAATGGAAGTTTTCACTTGAATTAAAGGCATATTGATTAATCGGTAATGGGTAATGGGTAATAGGTAATGGGTAATAGGTAATAGTTTACTCCCCCGACTCCCCTGTTCCCCCTGCCTCCCCTGCCTCCCCTGCTCCCCCTGCCTCCCC
>DATNRE010000815.1:0-5958 GCA_036703685.1 Candidatus Obscuribacterales bacterium | reverse complement strand
ATTTAGTGCAAAATTATTTAAGTCCGGTTACGGATAATACCGATACTGACTTGAATTTTGGAACATCCGTTGCTAGTGTGGGTAATCTTGTCTTGGTGGGTGTTCCTGATTTGGATATCACCTTACCCAGTGCGGGTGCTGTTTTTCAATTTGTTTAAATAAGGAGTAATATGAAATTTAACATTGTGTCCTATATTAAGTCAGGAAAATTAATGGGTTTTCCTCTGATGAAACGGAGGTTAAATTTATCCCCTATAAAGTTATTTTTGATGGTTGCTTTGGGTATTATCATTACTCATAAATCTCTACCTTTTATTAATCCCGTTATTGCCCAAGATTCCCGATCTTTTTCAGATATTAAAGGTCATTGGGCGCAAAACTGTATTGAGAGTTTAGCTCAAAAAAATATTGTTAAAGGGTATTATGAGGATGATACCTTTCGCCCCGATAGTCCAGTAAATCGGGCTGAATTTGCGGCCATTCTCAATCAGGCTTTTCCTAAAATTCCTCGAAGGGAAAAAGCTATTAGTTTTGTGGATGTGCCGACGGATTTTTGGGCCTCTAGTGCGATTCAATCGGTGAATCAAAAGGGGTTTATGTCAGGATATTTAGGAAGTGTTTTTAATCCTTTATTAAAGATTCCGAGGGTGCAGGCTTTAGTCGCGGTCGTTAATGGTTTAGAGTATAAATCCAGCCAAGTTTCGCCACAACAATTAACCAGACTTTTTGATGATGCCGCTGATATTCCTGAATATGGAAAACAAGCGATCGCAACCGCAACGGAAAATTGGTTGGTCGTGAATTATCCCAATGTTCGACGATTAAATCCTAATAAACCTGCGACTCGGGCGGAGGTTGCCACGTTAATTTGTCAAGCGATTTCTGAAGATAAAACTAAGGCATTAGTCCCGACTCAATATATTGCCAGAGTCTCAATTTCTGACGCTCCAGCCATCAGTTCAGCACCCAAACCTACCCCCGCAGCCCCGGCGACTACCATGGAGCCACAAGCCACTCCCCCCATTGAATCCCGGCCTAATTCTGCTCCAGATATTAAGGATTTGAAGGTGCAAAAAACCGTGACTTCGGGAGAGATTCAAGCGGAATTATTAGCCGATTCTAATAGTACCCTTCAAGTCATGCAAATTAAAATTACCCGCAGAGGAGAGTTGATTTCAGAAGATGTTATTTCCATGGCTAATTTATCGAGTCCTGGGATTAAAACGGTGAAAACAGGAAGGGTTATTGATTTTAAAATCCTCGATTTAGATAATGATAAGGAACCGGAAATTTTAGTGGATTTATTAGTGGATGGGGAGAACAATCTCAAGGGTTACTATTCTGTAATTTATCGCTATAGTCCGATTAAAAAAGAATATCGAGATTTACAACAAAAATGGGGTTTAATTCCCTATCAACTGAAAACAGACAATTCAGAAAACTCTATTTTAATCCACTATGATCAACGATTTAGCCAAGAATTTCAAGTCTATTCCCCGGAACAATTGCCATTACAGATTTTTAAATATCAGTTTGGAGAATGGCAAGATGTGACTCGACAATATGCTGAATTCATCAAAGAACATAACTCGGCTTTGTTGCAAGAAGTTAATAAACGGAGTCGCCTCAAACAAGACTTAAAAGGGGTTTTAGCCGCCTATTTAGCCCAACAGTATTTACTCGGTCAATCGGATGGGGGCTGGAAAACCGTTGAAGAACTTTATCAAAACTCCGATAGAAACCAATTTTTTACTCAACTTCGCCAATGGTTAAAACAGACAGGATACACTGATTAAAATTAGTGAAACATTTCATGATAAATTAATCCTTGTTTCTAACTATCTTTAAACCATCATTAACACCAAACTTAAACCCGACTGGGCAGGAGAAGATTTCCTGTCTAAAATTGTTAATTTTTTAATCCAAACCAAACCGCTTTATAGTTTAATGAAACTGCAAGCTAGAAAAGTTTTAATTAAAACCGCCGAAAAAAATGGCGTTGCTTGGCGGAAAACCTGCCAAGAATTAGACAACTCAGAAGTAAAAGAACTCTTAAAAACTGTCAGTAATCCTAATATTAAATACCCGGAATATTATCAAGTTCCTTTTCATTCTTATGATCAGGGAAATCTCTGTTGGTTAGCTGCTTTTGAAGCCGAACCCGCCACAAAAGCCATGGGTCTGCGAGTCTGGCCAAAAGAACAAATTACCTGGGAAACTGCTGAACATCGGTTGCGTTCTAGCTTCCATGAAATCCTCGGACAATATTGTCCTGAACGGGTGGAAAATGTGTTAGATATCGGTTGTTCTGTGGGAATGTCTACCCTACCTTTACACCGCTATTTAGTCGAGAAATATGGTGATAATATTAAGACGGTGGGATTAGATTTATCCCCCTATATGTTAGCTGTGGCAAAAGTCCGAGATACCCGGGGAGAAATTGCTGAATGGAGACAGGAACTGGCGGAAAATACCAGTTTTGCCGATAATAGTTTTGATGTTGTTACCCTGCAATTTCTATTGCATGAACTCCCGAACCAACCTAGTAAAGAAATCTTTCAAGAAGCATTTAGAATTTTACGTCCGGGTGGTTGTTTAGCTATTGTGGATAATAACCCCAAATCAGAAGTAATTCAGAATTTACCCCCAGCGTTATTTATTCTGATGAAAAGTACCGAACCTTGGAGTGATGAATATTATACTTTTGATGTGGAAAAAACTTTAAAGGATGTGGGGTTTGATTATAAAATAACGCTTCCCAGTGACCCTCGCCATCGTACCATTATTGCGATTAAACCTTGAAATAGTTTGATTGTTTAATCAGCAATTAAGTTGTTTTACAGTATATCTTAGGCTCGATCTTTTCTGTTAATAAGGGTTATAATATTGACAGAATTGATCAGACTTTAAGATAAAATAATAATAAGATTAATCAAGTCAAACTTTTAATAATATAACTGATTTGGTTTTGAGTTGGTATGGGGTGATCGCTATTTTTATAAAAAATCTAATTGAGTTATATTTTTTTAAAATTAATTCTGGGGTAACTCAAGATTTATTCTCGATAAATATGCTTACGATGTTTACAGTGAAGCACTAATACAGTTAATATCTGATCATTAACCTCATAACGAACTCGATAGTCACCTACTCTGACATGATATTCATTATCAAACCCTTTTAATTTTCTAACCCCTACTGGACGTGGTTCTATTGTAAGAGACAAAATTTTTACACTAATTCGTTGACGGATATCTTCGGGTAAATTATCTAACTGTTTCTGAACAGGTTTAGGAATGATAACCGTATAACTCATGTTGTTTTGTCAAGCTGATTTGCCATATAATCCTGAATGGTTTGATAGTCTCCCCTTTGATAAGCTTGACGCGCTTCTTCAATTTCTGCAATAATTCTGGGGTCTTCTTCGAGTTCGGCTTCACCTTCAAATATCTGATCTTCTAAAATTTCTAAAAGCTGATGTTTTTGGGATAAATCCAAAGATTTAATCGCTGTAATCAATGAATCGAAGGAAATATCAACTTGAATCGTTGTTGTCATAATTTTTATCATACCTATTTCTAGGGTACAAATTAAAATATAGTCCCAGTATAAACGATTCGGTTTTGAGTTTGGTCAAGAGCGATCGCTATTTTTAGAAAAGTATGATGTTTGGGTTGTTAGATATGCGATCGCCTTTTGCTGGGCGGAACCCATCACGCTATACTAGATTAAGAACAACTAAGGAATGAAAAATAAATAACTTGCACAATTAAACCCCATAAGCCTTGATATACGGTAAACTATAGCTCAATTAGTCACCTTATTGGTTTTTCATTCCTAAGAGGATATAGCCCATGTCTCTTGAAATTCAACTGAGTGAGGAATTTATCAAAAAACTTGCCTATATTCAGGCAGATACAGTTTTTTTCATATAAGATTTAAGCGAATAGGACATGAGGTAACAAATGTGACTTATAAAATCCAATTTAAGCCAAAAGCAATTAAAGACTTACAAACGTTACCCCCTGAACTACAAAAACGAATTCTTGCTAAAATAGAAGGGATGCAAAATAATTTACAAGGAGATGTCAAACGATTAGCAAACTTTACACCAGAATACCGTTTAAGAGTTGGAGATTATCGAGTGTTATTTGCAGTTGAGGAACAAAAGTTAGTCATCTATCGAGTTAAACATCGTAGTAAATCTTATAATAATTAATCGGAGAATATTATGATTCAACTTAATCCTGAATTTATCAATAAAAATGGTCAAGAATTTGTCATTTTACCCAGTGAAGAATTTATAAAAATTCAAGAACTGTTAGAAGATTTACAGGATTTACAAGATTTAAGAACAGCACAACAAGAAGAACAAGAAAGTCCTACTTTTTCTTTAGATGAAGTTAAGCAGATGCTGAATTTATCTTAGTTTAAATCGGAAGTAGCTATGTGATCGCCTTCGGCTGGGCGGAACCCATCGCGCTATACTAGATTAAGAACAATTAGGGGAATAAGGTTCATAATCCCTCGATCCACCTTTGCGTGGTTTTAATCCATTTAGGATAAGGGGTTAGGGACGATTTAAACTGGGTTAGAGGAATTGTGTTAAACTTATCCAATTATATCAAGAAAAACCATGAGTAAACTTCTTAATATCACGGGATTAAAGTCCGAACAAATTGCCCAAATTGAAGCTATTATTGAGGCATTTAAAGCCAAAAATAAACTCGATATCTTGGTAGATCATAAAATCAATGATAAACCCCAAGATTTTATTGATATTTTAACAAAAAATCCAATCAAAGTTAATGAATTTCTAAGCCGTGAACAAATTTATGAACGTTAATGATGAATGAAGTAAAATTGAGCTTTATTGATACTAATATTTGGCTTTATCGCTTCTTTGATGACCAACGTATAGAAGCAAAGGAAAGAGATAGAAAGCGCAATATCGCCATTTCTATTACAGACCCATCAAATTTGATGATTAGTACCCAGGTTATTAATGAAATTTCAGTCAATTTAATCAAAAAAGCTAAACTTAATGAAAATCAAATTAAAGCCATGATTCAATCTCTCTATAATCGCTGTCAAGTTTTAGAATTTAACTTAACCATTCTGGAATCTGCTTCTGATTTACGCACTCAATATAACCTCTCATTTTGGGATAGTTTAATTGTTGCTAGTGCTTTATCGGGTGGTGCAGATGCTCTGTATTCTGAAGATATGCAAGATGGTTTAATCGTTTCTCAACAACTTACTATTATTAATCCATTTAAACCCGAATTATACTAAATTCGCTTCTTATACCCCTTTTATTTTCACCGAAAGATTGATTAAAAAACCGGGTTTATACCAAAAACCCGGTTTCTCTAACTTAACTTCCGCCAACCCGCGCTACATCACGGGAATTGGCTTCAAACGCCGCCGTTAACGCATCATCCCCCGTTAAACCGGATTTTTCAGCCTCTTTTAATGCTTCCAAAACCCGCTTATAATCCCGGGGAATCACTTTAACAAAAGTCGGAATCATTTCCGTCCAATTTGCCAAAATTTTCAGCGCTTTCTGACTCTTGGTATACTCCGCGTGTTTAGCAATAAGTTGATAAACCTGATTAATTTCTTCCGGGTCTTCCAACTTTTCTAAATCCGCCATAGACGTATTGCAACGGGTGGCAAAATCGCCACTTTCATCAAAGATATAGGCAATACCGCCACTCATCCCCGCCGCAAAGTTACGTCCGGTCGCGCCCAGGACAACCACCTTACCGCCGGTCATATATTCACAACCGTGATCTCCCACACCCTCGACAACGGCATTCACACCGGAGTTACGCACCCCAAAACGTTCCCCCGCTAACCCCCGGATATAGACTTCCCCCAGGGTTGCGCCATAAAGGGCAACGTTACCGATAATGATGTTATCTTCAGGGATAAAAGTGGAAACTGCCGGAGGAT